>JAZRGY010000062.1:0-24189 GCA_045644485.1 Candidatus Cryptobacteroides sp.
CAGAGAATAATAATTCCGGTCAGAAGGCTCACGCCCTCTGACCGGATAATTTATATTTGTTATATCGTAGAGTACTTAATGATTTATTCCTCTCTCGTAAGCCACTCCCAGATAGGAACAACCTGAATTGTATATCCGTCTTCTTCTATGACCTCGCTTTCGTGGTCTGTAATCAGGAAGATATTGTCACATTTTGTTGCTTTGGCTCCTGCTATGCATCCTTTGATCTCACGCTTCCTGGTTTTATCGTTGGAAATGTCATAACTTACCTGATATACAGCAAGCGTCTTGTTGCCGTCACATACCACGAAATCCGCCTCTGCACTTCTACCTTGGTAATAATAGATATCGTTTTCAGTTCCTGCTTTTCTTCGTAGCAGTTCAAGATATACGATAGTTTCTAATCTCCAGCCTAGGTTCTCACCGGAGAAAGCATTCTCACGTTTGTCCATAAAGGCCACATCGATTGCATATGATTTCTCATTTCTTGCTCGTTCCCTACTTCTTGAAGAGTACTTGCTTATGGTTGAAATCAGATAGGTCTGATTCAAGTACATAAGGTAGTTACCAAGAGTTCGCTCGCTCTTAATGCCGATGATATTTTGTAGTGTGTCCTTAACGATAAGAGTAGGAGTCTCGTTCAAAATATGATGAGCCAGCCTTTTCAAAGCATCGATATTACGTATTTTGTAGCGTTTCTTGATGTCTTGACTGATAATATTGTCTATAAGCGTGCTTATATATTCTTTGGGATTTTCCTCTCCTGATACCAATTCCGGGAAACCACCTTGGCGGAAATACTCTTCGTATGCTTTGGATAATAGACCTTTATTCTTGGTGGTTAGTCGGGTATAATCTACCTCCTTGATAGAACACCAATCCTTGAATGAGAATGGGAACAACTCGATCTTGTGATGACGTCCTGTAAGGTGCGTAGCCAACTCGGTGCTCAACAGTTTTGCGTTGCTTCCGGTGATGATGATATGTATCTTCTGCCTTAACAGACGATTTACGAATAATGGCCATCCGTCTATATTCTGGATTTCATCCAAAAACAGATAGTCGAACTTACCATAAATCTTATATAGGGTCTGAAGAACATTGTCAAGATCTTTAGTCTCCAGTTCCTCCAGACGTTCGTCATCAAAATTGGCATAGGCATAGTGTACACCAGTTTTCCTCAGTGCATTGAAGCAAAGAGTGGACTTTCCGCTTCTCCTGACACCGATAACAACTTGTGCAAGTTTGCTATTCAGGTTTATAAGGTCTTCTTCCGGGCGATGTATCAACACTTCACCTTCAAGGGCTTCAAGTTCATCCTGCTGCTCAAGCAATACTTTCTCTATGTCTGAAATTCTCATATCCTGTGTCGTTATTAGCTATGTGCAAATATAGCATTTTATTGATATAATACGGATAAATGACATATTATTTATTTATCTAATACGGATAATGTGCAAATATCACGACTTTTTAGTACGGATAATTATCAATGATTATAAATAAAAACTCCGGTCAGAAGACCCACGCCCTCTGACCGGCAATATTTATGTTTAACAAAAGTTATATGTTTTTACCTGAACCTGCTCGTATCTACCTCCTCTCTCTTTTTCTCCTTATAAGTTCCGAAACGGTATGAGAATGTGACGTTATAACTCCTGTAAGAAGGATACCAGTTCTTAACGACCTGATTGCGATAATTGATATATGGTGAAACGCCTTGGGTTTCGAAGATGTCATAACATCCGACTTTCAGGCTTGCTCTGTCTTTATTGAATTTCCAGGTAAGAGACATATCCAAGCCACCTCCCTGAGGAATATTCATTATTCCTTGAATACAAATAGATAAGAAGTTAAATTTTTTTTTTCTAAATTTGTTCTTGACACTCACTATACTACCATTATATATTTTTGTGGTTGAATAAATTAAAGAAGGAGGGATTACTATGAAAACACTGAAACTTATCCGATTGATTTCGATTATTGCTGCTCTTGGAATTTTGGCGACTTATACTGTTATATATATATTTCAGGGAGAATATCAGTTATTTAATTGGATTATTCTGTTGAGTTGTCTGGTTTTGGTACCACTTCTCATCATTACTGAGTTCAAGAAGGAGAAATTTCCAAATCTTCTTGTCAAGCATGATAAGAAACGCCGTAACATCATGTTTTGTCTATGTGCAATTGCTTTTGCTATAGGTCTTTATGATATGATTGCATTTGATAAGGGATGGAAAGGTTTACCGTTCATTTTAATCGTGATATATCTGGCAACCACATCGTTGATAAGATATAAGATCAGGCAGCAGTATCTGGAAGAAAACCCATCGTAAAGGCAATGCTGAAGGCCAGGCATATACTGCTTGCTTCTCTTGTTGCATTCTTTGTTGCGGCAAGGATGAATGTGTCTGTAGGTGAGTGGTATGCGACAAATCTATATCCATACATATCTGCAGCATTATCTTTACTGGTTTCCTGGATTCCGTTTTCAATGACTGAGGTCCTTGTTGTGAGTGCAGTCGTTCTGATGATTTATATGCTGATTCGAGGTTTCAGGCGCAAAGAGAAGATCTGGAAGATCTTGATCAAAGAAACTGAAATTGTTGCCTGGATAATCGTATGGCTTTATTTCGGATGGGGAATGAATTATTTCCGTCAAAACATATACACGCGAGGAAATTTCCAAAGACATGCCTTTGATGAAGTTGTGTTCAAGCAATTCATCAGAGATTATGCGGATAGTCTGAATCATTCATATACTGATCAGACAGTTGATATGTCGGTATGTGAAAACGACATTAAAGAAAGATATGCCTTGGTTCCAGAGTGTTACGGGTTAAGTACCGTAAGGAAATGGCAGCATCCAAAGCAACTCATATTCAACAGTCTATATACAGCAGTCGGAGTCGGAGGATATATAGGTCCCTTTTGGGGAGAGGTACACCTTAATGCTGACCTGCTGCCTCAGCAGCAACCGTCAAGTTTTGCTCATGAACTGTCTCATCTGCTAGGTGTAAGTAATGAAGATGAAGCCAACTTCTGGGCATACCAGATATGTAGGAATTCGGACATACAAACTGTAAAATACAGCGGTTACTATTCCATACTTCCATATGTGCTCTCAAATGCTTCCAGAGTGTTGACTGAGGAAGAATACAAAGAATATGTGATTTCCATAAGACCGGAAATCCGGAGACAGTTGGTTGAACAGCAGGATTTCTGGAAATTACATTATAATAAGATCTTGGGAAAGATTCAATCTATAGTATATGATTCAATGTTAAAGGCCAACAAGATTTCTTCAGGTACAAAGAATTACATGCAGGTGATCGAACTTGTCATCTCATCTGAATATCAGTAAGTTCTGATATTCAGATGACCTCCATCCATTTGCCGGAAGAACTCTCCCACTTGTCAGAGCATCATCGCCTACTTACTCTTCAATATGATCACTCCATATCAATCGTGAAACTGAAATTTGTTGTGGAATCATTGCCTGGACCATATATAAAGGCATAGGAAAAGATTTTGTGGCCACAAATAGTGTAGTCTTCTAGAAAATCCTTTTCGAAGATTGGCAGCCAACGGGTTCTGCAGTATTCTCCCTTGTGAATGATGTAATGTTCAGGAATTATGGCACCCTCGCATTTCATAAGATTGAAAATAGTATTTATATAAAGTCTTATATTTTCAAGAAGATTGCCATTGGTATCTACTATTTCTTTATATCCGCCGTCGCCTGTTCTGCATGAGAAATTTTGATTGAAATACGTTTTGGTATTCTTTTTTATCTCATCAACGTCATTCTCAATTTGTTTAGCATATTGACTTGCTGTGTGAGGCAGATTATCAGCATTCACTTTAGACTCTGCAATGTTTTTCAGATTGTCCAGATAGTCTATCAAAGCACATGTTATAGGGCCGTTGTTTGACTTGTTCTTAAGCCATTCCCACCAGTTTGTTGCATTGGTAATATATGAACATAGTGTTGACTTCATTGCATCATCTGCTCGATGGATCAAGTCTCCTAATGTAATTGAAGAGTTTTCAATTGCAGTGTTTAAATCCGGCAAGTCAATCATATAACCCTCAGATTCCAAAAGTGCTATAATGTATTGAGTAGTACCAAACGGATACTTATACTTGAATCCGAGGTCGGTAAAAATTCGATTGCCTTCTATTTGAGGGCTATATTTATTCCCCGAGGCTTTTATGCTTTCTTGGTGTTCGTTACTTATCGCTACGATATGTTGGTCGAGACAGATAGCTCTATTGTCCGTAACAAACATATCAACATAAATATGTGCATATAAGTCGTTGTAGTCATCGGCAAGCCAAACTCTATCTTTGCTATTGGTAAATCCAACAACTTGACAACCACAGTATTTTACAAGTAAGGCTCCTGACAATATTCCGTCAATATCTGTATTGATGATGATATTCTTATTGTCAGCAAATAACTCTCGTAGCATAATCAGTATGGTTTATTAGTCCTCTACGCTGAAATTCCAGGATCCGAAAGGTTGGCCATATATGAACTCAAGACCGTCCACAACAAAATCGCAACTCTGTTTCTTTCTGAGCCCCTTGTGATTGAAGTTGCTTTCAACGAATCCATTATTGAATTTAACTTGCATTCTTCCGACCCTCACGTCATCAACATAGAAAGCCACATAAGAGGTCTGGTATTTCTTTACAACTACGTCGTCGGCTCTCGACATGTCAATAGTTGAAGGCTTCGTCTTGAGGGCGTAATCAGTTCTGCTATAGTTAACAACCCAAAATTCGATAGGTGAAGTATCGTGGAAGAGATTCTTCATGAGTTCCACCTTATTCTTGACTTTGGGCCAATTAAGAATCACAGCGTCACGGATTTCGTCTATCATACGCTCTGTGATCGGGTGCTGCTTCCTATGCCAGTTCTCTGCGTGTCCATAGGTGTCTTTCATATAGACTTTGAACTCAGGAATATACTTGGTTATATATTTCTCTTTCAGTACCTTAATCTGCTCGTCTGTGATAAATTTTCTACCAGTAACATTGAGCGTGCAAGTGTTTGCGAATTTGATAGACAATCCTATGCGATGAGTTTTTCCGGCCTTGTCCTCTGCGAATAAAACTACGTCAGCCGGACCGACTTCATCATTCTGGGTTTCAAATGAAGCGTCCTTTAAGGTCAGACCACGCTCACGTAAAGCAGTCAAAATCTTGCTTGTATTTGTGTAGTTTATGATTTCTTCCACTTTATGGCAGTCGTGTCTTTTTGAAATTGCAGTCTTGACCTGTACTTGTTCTGCTGGCTTATCTGATAATAGTCTGTAGAACAATGCTATTTCAAATTCAACACCCGTGTTTGTGTTGTTGCTGATGTCGTTCAGCGTGTGATTATATAGCATGGATGATTAGGATTTTTTCTCATATTCTGGAAATAGTGATGGCTCATTCTCTTTGTTTCCAAACTGAACTTCGAATGAATACTGTTTCAGTATATCCTGATCTCCAAACATATATCTGGCGAATAATTTTACCAACGCCACGTTGATGCTGTTACCAAACTGCTTGTATGCCTGTGGGTTTTTTACATCATACATAAATGTGTCAGGGAAACTCTGGAGCCTAGCACACTCTCTTGGTGTAAGGTATCTCTTTCTTTTACCCACGATTGATGTTTGAGTAATGGCAACGAGAGCCGGGAAATAAGTACCTGGTTTAACGCGAAGACCAGACGGCCTGATCTGCATAATGTGGTCCCAGATGTCAGGCTTCTTGAGATCGCCAGCCTGCCACTCAAATTTTGCTTTGGATCCAAAGAACAGTTTGTTCTTCTTGGCTTTCTTGAGCCAACCGTCAATAAATTCTTTGTTGTTCTCCCAGAGTTCGTTATTCTTCTTCACGAAATTCTTTGCCCAGCCAGGCTGATTGTCCCAGTCTGCGTAGAGAGGGCTATCTTTTACAGGGCACAGGCAGTCGCTCCAGATAGGGAAACCAGGCAACTTCTCACACTTGATACCTTGAATGAACTCATTCCAGTTTTCAATCCATTCTATCTGTTCAGGCTTGAGTTGATATCTTTTGAGGTCTTCAATCTCGCTATCCTTCTGGAGTATATCGTCGATAGAGCACTTAGGGATTCTATCAATGTTGAAATAGAAAGGAGGCAATTCGCCAATATCCTTTCTTACACACATGATGAATACTCTTTCGCGGTGCTGCGGAATACCAATATAGTGAGGGCTGAAAATAACAGGCTCATCAATCACGTTATAGCCTATGTCAACCAGAGCGTCATGAATAACCTTCCAAGTATTGCCATTATCATGACTGGCAAGATTACGCACATTTTCAAGGAGTGCATATTTCGGCTTATGATACTTGAGAATACGAAGAATGTCGAAGAATAAAGTTCCTTTTGTTTCATCTGCAAATCCAAGTCTTTTCCCCGCTTTGGAGAACGCCTGGCATGGGAATCCTCCGCAAAGGACATCGTGTTCAGGAATATCTTTCTCTTCTACTTTAGTTATATCTCCGTCCGGTACTATATTATAATTGCGTTCGTATGTTTTACGGCAGTCAGCATCGATATCACTCGCGTAGACGCATTCTCCTCCTAAATCGGCCATTGCCTGATGAAATCCGCCGATTCCGCAGAACAGGTCGATAAATTTAAATTTTTCCATTGGTATTTGTGGTGGCATATCTGTCAATAGCGATGCAAATATACAAAACAATAACGAACATTTTTGTGATGAATGCCATTACAGATGTAATATCAATTCATCAAGGTCGTCTGTGATGAAATCAAATAATTTATACATCAATTCGGGTTCCTGCTTTTCAGGTATGTATATCAGTGTCCGTTTACCGGCGCCAGCCATCCAACCTGCTTCTGAATGCGCGGATCTTCCGCATGGAAGAACAAGCACACAAGTGTCAGCCCAAGTCATGGCGTCCATATCACGTTTGAATCCAAATTCAGACCAGGGGTGAGTTAAACCCTGTCTATAATCTGACACGGTCCAGTTCTCCCAATTTTCGTCCACATCCTTCCATAAGAATCCTTTGCTGCCATCAGGCGGGTTCCTGAAATCATAAACTTCATGTCCGGCTTCTCTGAGTCTAGTGACTGTTTCTGGATAATACTGGTTTCTCCAACTGCTTGCTACATATATCTTTGCCATAATTCTTGAGGTGTTCTTTAATGAAGATAAATTTTTATAAGTTTCCTGTCAATCCACGTATCTGGCGAAGAAATCCAGAAAGTATGGCCAGTTAGGCCCTGCTTCGTGTCCGCCTGAGTGCTGGCGGAATGCTATGTCACCCTCGAGCAGGCCATAATTGACACCAGGGAAAAGGTCGGTTCCCAATCCTTTTAGTCCGAGAAATTCGTATATCTCGGATGCTTTTGCGGCGCTTATGAATGATCCGTGCATGTCTACCCACATTTCAGGTTCCGACACAGATCCGATAGATATGAAGATAGGACGTGGTGCGCATATGCCTATGAGTTCGTGCTGATCGACGGGCAGATCATCCCATGAGCGGTTCACGTCGGAATACTTTATCATGTTTCCTGCAACCCAATGGTATGAATCCCAGGCCGTAGTATTGTCGCATGTCTCTCCGCAGTCCCTTCTCCATGCTCCTGCTCCTGCTCGTCCGGATGAGCATACCATGGCTGTTGCAATGCGTTCGTCAAAACTCATTGTAACCAAAGCCGCTTTTCCGTATCTTGATACCCCTTCGACAGCGACCTTGTCTGCAGCGAAACGCCCATCGGTTTCAAAATAATCTATAAGTTTTGACACACCCCATCCCCAGGCTCGAAGTACACCCCAGTCGTCAGGCTTACGGTATTCCCCTTTATTGCATAAACCTATTATTCCTTTGCGCAGACCGTGGCCAGAATCCGGTTGTACGGTATCAGGTAGGATCTGAGCCGCTGCCCAGCCTCGTTCCAATACCTGTTGCTGCCACGTGACTGAGCCGTCGAACGAGAACGGCATACCCAACATGTAGGAGAAGTCAACGACGACAGGCATATTGTCGCCAGAATCTTTGCGCCACATTACCTGAGCCTGTATCTCTACGCTTATGTCAGGGTAACTGCTGTTGTCCGCCACACCAAGCAATTCTCTGATGACGATGTCCATGTTTCCTAGTTTGGCGTCATATTCCCTTACCGTCTTCCAGTTTACTTCCGGCACATTTTCCGGAATGCGTCCGTAGACTTCTCTTTCAAAAACTTCTATTATTTCCGGACGACGGACCTTATACCACATACGTGCGTTCTTTACCTTCTTTCCGCTGAATGTCGTGAAGGGGTCGGGATAGAATGGGAAAGGGTTTGCTGCCAGTTCATTGTAATTAGGGCGTAGTGCAGGATCCGTTGCCTGACCGTCTCTGCGCGGTTTTGTTTCCTTTACTCCAATCTGCATCTTCATGTTTTCATAGTCGGCCATTGTAACTCTGTCAAGGCTGTCTTTTTCTTCTGGTGACATAAATCTCCATTGCGCTTGAATGTCTGACGCTGCTGTTATGAGCAAGATGGATGAAAGGAATATTTTCAGATTCATATATGTGTGTTTTTGACAAAAATAATAACTTTGTTGATACAAAATGTTTGTCAATATGAAAAAAATTCTGTCGATTCTGATATTTCTGGTTGTAATGCCCTTATATGTAAAGGCTGAAGGTTACCATGAGGTTACTGCACCGGAAGCACCCTTTAAGTTTGAACCTTTGAAGATGTATGTTTTTCCGGACAAGGATTTTCATATTACTTCCTATGGCGCAAAGCAAGGAGATGTAAAGGCTACAACCAGGGCTTTTGAAAGGGCAATGGTAGCATGCAGCAAGAATGGAGGTGGAAGGGTGGTAGTCCCTGCAGGAGAGTGGGTTACAGGACCGATTCACTTCAAGAGTAATTGTAACCTTCATCTCAGCAATGGCGCCAAGATCGTTTTTGAAGATGAACTGCAACTGTATTATCCTGCAGTCAGGACTTCTTGGGAGGGAACAGAGTGTATGAACATTTCTCCTCTGATCTATGCTTATGAATGTGAGAATATAGCAATAACAGGATCCGGAACCTTGGCTCCGAAAATGAATTTCTGGAGGACCTGGTTTGAGAAGACTGACTCACATCTTGAGGCTACACGCCGGCTTTATGCGATGTGCTCGACAGGAGTTCCTGTAGAAGACAGGCATATGGAAGTTCCCGGAATACAGATGAGACCGCATCTTATACATCTGAACCGTTGCACAAATGTGCAACTTGGAGGATTCCATATATATGAGAGCCCGTTCTGGACCATTCATACCTTTATGTGCAAGGATGTATGGGTTCACCATCTGGATGTTTATGCACATGGACATAATAATGACGGAATCGATCTGGAGATGACTCAGCACGCAGTAGTCGAAGACTGTTCATTTGACCAGGGTGATGACGGAGTGGTCATAAAAGCGGGCAGGAATCATGATGGGTGGCGCCTAGGTATGCCTTCTCAGGATATAGTGATTAGAAATTGTGAAATTGTCAATGGCCATTCCGTACTGGGGATCGGTAGTGAAATGTCAGGCGGGGTACGTAGAGTATATATGCATGACTGCAAGTCTTCATCAGAAGTTTACCGTCTCTTTTATATAAAGACCAATCATAGAAGAGGAGGATTCATAGAAGATGTTACCGTACAGAATGTTGCTGCCTCAAAGATGATGCGTGTGTTTGAAATCGATACGGATGTCATGTATCAGTGGAGGGATATTGTACCTACGTTCGATACTGTATATACCAAGATACGTAATATCTCGATTCTTGATGCCAGTGCAGATCAGGCAGATGCGATATATGAGATAAAAGGTGATGACAATGAACCGATTGAGAATGTGACAATCCGGAATGTTCATGTCGGAGAAGTCAATCAGTTCATAAATAACGTTGTCAATGTAAGAAACCTTGTAATTGACAATGTGTCTTGGGACTCTTTTACCATAAAGAAGCGTGAAATCAATGTGCCCGGAATCGCTCCGGGCAACTGATCAAGGCATCGGAAGAAGCCCCTCCCAGCGTACCTCCCAGTTTCCGTTCTTTGGAAATCCTGGGTTTTCTTCTGTGCATCCGTCGTATCCTGCGCACATCATGGCGATCGTAGCAAGAAGACCTCCGTTGCCTGGCAGATAACAGCGCAGGCTGCTGTTCTGGTAGTTGTGTCCGTTCGGTAGGTATGTGTTGGTCTGCACATCTTTCAATAGGGCCTCTATTGCCAGTTCAGGCTCTCTCAATCGTACGGCACACATGCTCGTTAGCGGGAAATCCCATCCCCATGTCTTGTCCCAGTTCCAATGGTTCATTACCCAATGAAGGGTGTTACGCATGCTCTCTTTTTCATATTGCGGAGAGTATGGCAGGAAACCGCATGCGGCAAGTACAGCAGGGTGGTCTGAGGTGAGGGCAAGGCGTGAATAGGTGTCAGGATCGGATTCTGCTGCAGTATAGAGATTGTCTTCAATTGCCAGATCAGACATTTTGTTTATCATCTCCTCGGTTTTTCCTGCAAGGACTGGATCTGTGATCGCTCCCATTTCCAATGCTGTTTCAAGTCCGAATCTCCAATAAGCCAGTTCAAATGGCGGATTGACAGTTGTTTCCGGTTTGAGGGTTTCTTGTGCAGGAATACATCCCTTTAAAATATATCGGTCGGATACAGGGTCATATGTGGCAAAATCTGTCATGAATCTTACAGTTTCCTGAATGATGGGCTTGTATGCCTCGATGTCGGAGCCACTGCGTCTCAACAAATCTGTCAGATATATGATATGAGGTTGTTGCCATATAAGATAAGTACCGATGTCTGATGGTGTATCTCCTGCTGAAGGGTCCGTCATCTTCATCCATCTTATTCCCTTAAATCCTTGCCTTTCAGCGATATGTCTTGCTTGATCTGCGGCGGTGACATACCAAGGTAAGGTTCTTGAAAGCATGTTCGCGCGATTCCATAGGGCAAAATGTGCCTGATGCCACCATACCATTTCCATATGGAATTTTCCATACCAGGAATTATATGTAAGACCGGTTTCCTGAGGTGGCGTGGATGCGGAACATTGAATTGCTGTGAGGTATTGTGAAAGGACAACTCTTCGCTCCAGTTCTGTTGCCCTTGGATCTTTACATTTACTGAAGTCTACTGCCGCTCCCTTTTCCCAGAATTCATTCCAGTATTTCGATGCATCCTTCTGGCATTCCTCGGCAGTGCGTGAATCCACGTCCTCCTTTTCAGAAAACAGTACACTGAAAGTCCAGTTTTCTGCTTCCGGTACTATGGTTATGGTATTGGTATCTGTGATTTGTGGGACTCCTGCTCCCTCGCAGGTTATATTGAGGTAATAGACTGTTTCGTCTATCGTATGTTTTATAAGAGTGGTCTTGCCTTCATGGTTGATTATTTCTGTTGTATGCTGTTTCCCTTCTGTCCAATCGGAGGCGTCGTCTGTATGTACTCCAGTGGGGTAGGCAAAGCGTATGGTTACAGGAAGCAAGGCCTTGGTGGTGATCTCTGCAGAGACGATGTCTTTGTCTGGATGTACTGCGGTTTTTACGTGTACCTCTTTTTCATGCATCATGAATTGGGATTGGAGGATACCGTTCCACATATCCAATGTCTGTTTTGGCTGAGTTATGTCTTCCTTGCCTATACCTGAGAAACCTATATAACCGAGGTGTATTCTATGTGGATTTGAGCGGATGAATTCGGCTGCCTGTTTATGTCTGCCCTCTGTTGCCTGGCAGGCATATAACTCTTTCCTTCCTCTACCGAAGTCTTTGGTTTTCAGACATTCTTCAAGGGTGAAACTGTCTGTGTCAGGGAAACTGTGCCATCCCCATTCGGACATGGTTCCTAAAGGAATACCGTTTGCATATACTTCCGGCCAGGTTTGAAGTCCGGTTATGTCGGCAGTGAAGGCAAATCCTCCGTTTCCTAATGAAAGGGAGGCTAATGTGTCGATGCATGTAATCGTTGGGTTGTTTCTGGTGACAAGGGATTTACGGTCAATCTTATCTGTACAGCAGATGAACGTAAAGATGCATATTATTGATAGAATCGATTTTTTCATGAGATGTGATTTTCATTGTTAAATATAGGGATTTTTGCATTTGATTTTTCAAAAAACATTAATTTTGTGTACATAAGATGAATGATATTATGGATTATCAGAAGATACTTGAAGATATATACAAGGAAATATTACCGTTTGCCGGAGAAGGAAAGCAGGCAGATTATATACCTGCATTGGCTAAGGTCAATCCGGACCAGTTCGGTATAGCCTTAAGGACGGTGACAGGGGAGTCATATGAATATCAGAAGGCGGAGACAAGATTTTCGATCCAAAGTATCTCCAAAGTCTTTGCAGTGGCAATGGCCTTGTCTCTGAAAGGCGAGTCTCTTTGGAAAATAGTAGGAAAGGAACCTTCTGGTACTGCATTCAATTCTTTGGTTCAGTTGGAAGTGGAAAAAGGAAAGCCTCGTAATCCTTTTATCAATGCAGGAGCGATTGTAGTCGCCGATATGCTCATGTCTGAATTGGAAGATCCTGATGCTTCATTTCTGGGATTCATCAGAGATTTGAGTGGCTCGGAAACGGTTTGCTATAATATGGAAGTTGCTGATTCTGAGCGTGAAAAAGGCTATCTTAACGCTGCTATAGCAAATATGCTGAAGTATCATGGAACCATAAAGAACGATATTGAAGATGTCTTGATGTTCTATTTCAGGATGTGTTCTGTCGAGATGAGTTGTGCCGAACTTGCTCAGGCTTTTCTTGCATTTACAAATTGCAGGCAGTTTGATTTTGGAGGATTCCGACTTACGTCATCTCAGATAAAGAGACTCAATGCTCTTATGCAGACGTGTGGGTTCTATGATGAGGCTGGAGAATTTTCTTATCTTGTGGGCCTTCCAGGCAAAAGTGGTGTGGGTGGCGGTATTATTGCCGTATATCCTATGCGATATTCTGTTGCAGTGTGGAGCCCGCGTTTGAATCCGAAAGGAAATTCCATCATGGGTATGAAAGCATTGGAACTTCTGACCTCATATACTAAGGAGTCAATCTTTTAGGGGGCTTTATTCCTCATATTTTACCATTCGTACCCTAATTTTTACCATTCGTCGGAGTTGTTTGGAACATATCTTGCTAATACCATAAAAAGCAGTACCTTTGCAAACGAGTTGATCGGAGAGTGGTTCTGAAACTCTCACAACTTATTGGTTATTAGTTTTAGTGTTATTAATTATGTGGTTAGTATGAGGCGTCCCCGCGTGAGCGGCGAAGTCTCATTTTTTTTTGTGCTATGCACAAAAAAAAATGAGACTGAATCCTCTTACCCCCGGCATGCTATGCATGCCACCCCGTCGGGGTATTTCGGTCCTGTCCGGACCGGTCGAATCTACGATTCTCTTTATTAACGGGATGCACAAAAAAATGAGACTGAATCCTCTTACCCCCGGCATGCTATGCATGCCACCCAGAAATCCTTCTAGTGAAAATCACGACACGCAAAATCCTGCCAAAATTTGCGTGTCGTGGCGTCAAAACAGGGGTTTTCCTTGGTTTTTGGACACGACGCGCAGAAATATGGATGAACTTACATTTCGTGGATAAGTCAGCGATTCTGCTAAATGAGACGAATCCTCTTACCCGGAGTCTTATGCTTGGAATTCTGCTATTTGATTGCCGGAGTTGAACCATCCTCCGATGATATCGACATAATGCATGTTATGCATGTCGGTTCCGTAATAAGAGACAAGTCCTGCTTCTACAAGATATCTTGCATTCTGTGCAGCCTTCTCACCATAAAGTCCAGCAAGAGATCCGTAATTGCTCTGAATCTTTACTCCGACCTCAAGGAAACTCATCAGGTCGCTTTGGGATAAGTAGAAGTATCTTTCAGGGTGGGGAAGAAGAGGGGTCAATCCTAGAGAAATGACCTTCTTGAATTCTTCCAGCGGCTTTATGTCTCCTATGTCTTCCGGATGGAAGATCGGTAGTTCCATTAATATGAATCTGTCTTCAATCGGCATGAGAAAGTTCTTTTCCAGAACTTCCGGCCAGGTTTCCGGCACAAGCCTGTATTCTGCTGACATCCTCAGGTCTACATTTATTCCGCGCACATAAAGGGCCTCCTGAAGATCTTCAAATGCTGGTCTTATTGTATCCGGGGTGTTTCGGAATTTATTGGTGATGTGAGGTGTGCATGTAATGCGTTCGAATCCCCAGTCTTTCATTGCTGAGGCCAGAGCAACAGAATTTTCTATATCTGTCGCTCCATCGTCCAGTCCTGGAAGGATATGACTGTGGAAATCAAGTTTCATTAGCCTATGAATTTTAGAAGTTCGCTATATACGAGATGAACCGGGAACCCCATGATAGTAAAGAACGATCCCTCAATCTTTCCTATACCGATATATCCTATCCATTCCTGAATCCCGTATGCACCGGCTTTATCAAAAGGTTTGAATGTGTCTATATAGTAGTTTATTTCGCTGTCTGTCAATTCTTTGAAGTGTACAATTGCAGTGTCGCTTAAGGTCCTGCAATTGTGTGCGTCTCTGATAGTTATCGCTGTAATGACCTTGTGTCTTCTTCCAGAAAGGCACTTGAGCATATCTATGGCTTCCTCTTTTGAGTGAGGCTTTCCCATTACTCTGTCCTCGCATAATACAAGCGTGTCTGAGGTTATGAGTATCTCGTCTTCTTCAAGATGTCTGTGGAATCCGAATGATTTTCCTTCTGACAATACCTCAGGAATTCTTTCATGAGGTATGTCTTTGCCGTATACTTCTTCGAATGTGTTGCCGGTATCTACAATGAAATCAATATCAAGTCCTGCAAGGAGTTCTTTCCTGCGCGGAGAATTGCTTCCAAGAATGATCTTTTTACCTTTGATGTCCATACTATATATGATAAGGGCCACAAAAATACAAAATTTCTGTGGCCCTTCGTGTTTATGTTTAAGTTTAGAGTATTTTTTTTACGAGACTGAACATCTTGTAAGGCATGTAACGGAACGGAAGGTCTATCCAAGTTCCTGTCGCGACAATGCTTCTGGTATGACTGAAGGCTTCGAAACTATCCCTGTCATGGTATCTTCCCATTCCTGAATTTCCGACACCACCGAACGGTATGTTTTCATTTGCAATGTGCATTATGACATCGTTTATGCAGCCTCCTCCGGAAGATGTTTTCCTGATTATTTCCCATCCGTCAGATTCCTTTCCAAAATAGTAGAAAGCAAGAGGTTTTTCTCGAGACTCTACAAAGTCTATTACTTTGTGTTTGAATTGTTTGCCGCAGTCATCTAAAGTGATGATAGGGAATACCGGACCAAATATTTCTTCTGTCATCAGGGGCGAGTCAAGAGCGACATCCTCTATAAGGGTCGGTTCGATGAATCTTGTGTCAGCATCAGTCCTGCCGCCATAGATGATCTTTCCGTCCTTGAAATAACCGGTTACACGTTCGAAAGCCTTGTCATTGACCATCCTGACATAATGCCTGTCTGCCTTGAGATCTTCTCCATGAAGGTTGCGGACTTCTGCGGCAAATGCCTTTACGAACTGATCCTTCACATCTTTGTGTATCAAGATATAATCTGGAGCAATACAGGTTTGTCCGCTGTTCAGGGTCTTGCCCCATGCTATTCTTTTGGCTGCGATAGGGATATCTGCGGTCTTATCTATGATGCATGGGCTCTTGCCTCCAAGTTCGAGCACGACGGGAGTAAGATTCTTCGCTGCAGCAGCCATCACTGTCTTTGCGAGTGCAGGGCTTCCGGTGAAGAATATGATGTCCCATCTTTGCTCGAGAAGTACAGTGTTGACTATTCTGTTGCCTTGTACCACAGCAATGTACCTGTCTTCGAAAGTCTCTGTTATCATTTCTTCGATTATCTTGGAAACTGTAGGTACATATGGAGATGGTTTGAGTACCGCTGTGCATCCGGAGGAAATCGCCCCGACAAGAGGGTTGAGCAGGAGTTGTACCGGGTAGTTCCATGGGGAGATTATCAGAGAACATCCCAGAGGTTCCTTTGTTATGTAACTTCTTGATGGAAAGAGTTTAAGAGGGGAGTAAGCCTTCTTTTTGCGAGCCCATTCCGCGACGTGTCGGATATGGTTTCTGATCTCACCCTTGACTATGCTGATCTCTGTCAGATAAGCCTCTTCATAAGATTTGTGAAGATCTTTCCAAAGTGCATCGCATAGTCTGCTCTCCCACTTTTCCATGGATTCGTAAAGCCTTTCAAGCATTTTCTTTCGGAATCTGATGTCAAGAGTTGCTCCAGACCGGAAGAATTCCTTCTGTGCTTTGACGATGCTCTGTATCCTTTCTGTCGATGTGTTTTCCATATCAGTCATCTTTATTCATGCAAATATCCGTCAAAAAATTCTCAATAACAATTATGACGCCTTTGAAGCCTGTGCTTCAGTCTTTTTCCTTCCGGTGAAAGCGTCCATTGCATGATAAATTCCCATAACTTCGCCGAAGAACCAGTCGAAGACTCTTGTTGGCAGAAGGAACTGCCAGAATCTGATGAAGTGGAATCCGAAAGGAATTCCCTTGAATGACTTGTTATTTTCAATTGCCCTGATGATGCGTTTTGCAACGTACTCCGGTTTGAGCACAGGGATGATAGGGGACTTAACTCCGTCGAACATGCCGGTGTTTATGTAATATGGGGCTACTGTTGTGACGTGTACATTGCTTTTTGCATTCTGAAGTTCGATTCTTACCGAATCAGACCAGCCGATCGCACCCCACTTGCTTGCCGCATAGACAGACATCTTCGGATTAGAGAGCATTCCGCCTGCTGAGGCGATGGTACATACGTGGCCATGATTGCGCCTGAGCATGTCCGGAAGCGCTGCGCGTGTAACGAACATCGGAGCCAATGTGTTGATGTTCATGGTTCTTGTCATCTCATCGATATTCATCTGGTCGAATGTCTTGTTGCTGGTGATGATGCCTGCGCAGTTGATGACGATATCTATGTCGCCGCAGTCTTCCACAGCCTTTCTATATGCGAGGTCTACTACTTCATAGTTGGATACGTCTACAACATATCCCTTGACCTTGCCATATCTGCTGAGTTCCTTCCTTGTCGCTTCGATTCCTGCCAGATTTATATCCCAGATGATGAAGCATCTTGCTCCCTTTTCGAGAGCCATTCTTCCCATAATCTTTCCGATTCCGGATGCTCCTCCGGTGATCAGTACGTTTGCATTTTCAAATTTCATAACCACTTTCTTGCTTAAAAAGGAATCGCAAATTTATACCAATAAAAATGCCGTCCGCAATCAGCGGACGGCAATGCCGTGAAATCACAGGATTCGTTGTAAACCCACCTATTTTGTGGTGAAATGTCCCGGAGGTGGGGTGAAAATAGGTCGGAATTTATCGACGTTCACTATATTTGTATCATTAACGATATAGTGATTATGCTGCATTTAATAAAGGTTGATCCAAGAATGGGTTCTGCTGATCTGAGCACTATCCAGGACTCATTGAGTTTCTTGAGGCTATAAACGAAAATACATATTCGTATTCAAGTATATCAAATGGCGCAGAAACAGTCCTGACTATAATTGCATCGGTTGTTACAATATGCGGAATAGGTGGATTATTGTATGAATATCATAAGAGGCAGGTGAGCAAGGGGTGTCAGAAGCGTATCATTCTGGATCTGATCCGTCATATGATGGTAAATAATGCAATTATAGAGGTTGTCAAGAGTAAGATGGCGGTTAATTCTTCTTATAAGCCGCATAGAGGTGTGTTTGAACGTTTTGCGACTTTGGACTCAGATGTTGACCTTGGACGTTTTTCGGTTAATGAAAACAATTATGAGATAATTCACAATCTTAGTCTGAAAATCAGAAACTACAATTCGGTAGTATGTGTTCTTGACGAATATTTCAGAAATCCGTCAATTTCTCCAGCGCTGCTTGACAAAGGAATGGATGATGTTTTCTATAGGGCTGTTGAAATGAGCAAGAAGTTGCTGGATTTAAGTCAGAATCTGAATATCAATATCACTGAAGCAGAATTGTATACCTATATTTGCGTCGAGAAGTATGGGGAGAAGTGGGTGGCTGATCAGATTAAGGCTGGTAAGTATAATTCTGCATTTGCAGTTCCTACTAGGGTTGTTTCTGGACGAAACCATCTACAGTATTACGATAAACTGAATATGTCCAAGACGTTCGATGCTCTCATCCGACATCATTCAACTAGGATATGAATAGAAAAGGAGGTCATTTTGATGTGACCTCCTTTTTTATGACTTAGCACCGCTGCCGAAGCCTCCCATCGGGAAGGTTGGCTTCTGTTCGCCGCCGAGGCTGATCTGGCCGTGCTGGTTTTCGTATTTTGTGATATTGTCCTGGAGAGCGAGGAAGAGTCTCTTCGCGTGCTCCGGTGTCATGATGATTCTGTTGCTGACTTCAGGTTTCTGGATGCCTGGGAGCATTGTCGCGAAGTCGATTACGAACTCGCTGTGGGAATGAGTGATGATGGCAAAGTTTGAATATGAACCTTTGGCTACTTCCGGCTTCAGTTCGATCTTGAATTCCTTTTCGTTTGACATAATAGATTGTGTTTTGTTTAGGACAAAGTTAAGTAAAATTTTGCTATCTTTGCATGATTATGCGTCCATATGTGTTGACGTGAAATCAATGGTTTGGTAAACAATTAAATAGATATAATATATGGAACTGCCAGCAAAGTATGATCCTGCCTTGACGGAGGATAAATGGTATGCCTATTGGCTTGAAAACAAGTTTTTTCATTCGGAGCCTGACGAGAGGGAGCCTTATACGGTCGTGATCCCTCCACCAAATGTTACAGGTATCCTTCATATGGGACACGTGTTGAACAATACATTGAACGACGTGCTTGTGCGTAAGGCAAGAATGGACGGCAAGAACGCTTGCTGGGTGCCTGGAACTGACCATGCTTCGATCGCTACTGAGAACAAGGTCGTTCAGAAACTCGCTGCAGAGGGAATCAAGAAGGAAGACCTTACCCGCGAACAGTTCCTCGAGCATGCATGGGAGTGGAAGGAGAAGCATGGTGGCATCATTCTCAGTCAGTTGCGTAAACTCGGTGCATCATGTGATTGGGACAGGACAAAGTTCACAATGGATCCTGAACTCAGTGAGGCTGTGATAAATACATTCGTGCATTTCTATAATAAGGGATATATCTACAGAGGTGTCCGCATGGTGAACTGGGATCCTGTAGGCCTTACTGCCGTAAGTGACGAGGAGGTTGTACATAAAGATACTGTCAGCAAGTTCTATCATCTCAGATATTTCATCTCTGACGGCAACGGAAACCCTACGGACAAGTATATAATCATCGCGACAACTCGTCCGGAGACCATCATGGCCGATGCTGCAATCTGTATCAATCCTGAAGATGAAAGATATGGATGGCTCAAGGGTCAGAAGGTGCTTATTCCTCTGATCAACAAGGAAATACCTATCATCGAGGATAGTTATGTCGCCATGGACTTCGGTACAGGATGCCTTAAGGTTACTCCTGCTCATGATGTGAACGACTATGAGATCGGAATGCGCCACAATCTCCCTGTACTTGATATAATCGATGACCACGGACGTCTTAACGAAAAGGCTCAGATTCTCGTAGGTGAAGATCGTTTCGATGCACGTAAGAAGATCGTGAAGATGCTTGAAGATGCAGGTAACCTTGAGAAAATGGAGGATTACACTTCTCCGATCGGATATTCTGAGAGAACTAACGCTGTAATCGAGCCAAGGCTTTCGATGCAGTGGTTCCTCAAGATGGACGCTCTTGCAAAGGATGCTCTCGAGTCTGTTGAGAGTGGAAAGGTAAAACTTATTCCGGACAAATATCGTAATACATACCGGCATTGGATGGAGAACGTGCGCGACTGGTGTATCTCACGTCAGTTATGGTGGGGACAGCGCATCCCTGCATATTATCTACCTGATGGACAGGTTGTTGTAGCGTCTACTGAAAGCGAGGCTTTAGTTAAGGCTCAGGCTATCGACGCAAATGTGACAGCAGCGGATCTCCGTCAGGACGAGGACGTTCTTGATACATGGTTCTCTTCATGGCTCTGGCCTATCTCTGTGTTCGACACAAACAAGGCTGGTCATCCTGAGGCTGAACCTAACAAGGATCTTGCATATTATTACCCTACAAACGACCTCGTTACAGGACCGGACATACTCTTCTTCTGGGTGGCACGTATGATCATGGCTGGAAATGAGTTCATGAACGATGTTCCTTTCCGTAACGTATATCTTACCGGTATCGTTCGTGACAAACTCGGACGCAAGATGTCGAAGACTCTCGGTAACTCACCGGATCCGCTCGACCTTATCGCAAAATACGGTGCTGATGCAGTTCGTCTCGGCATGCTTCTCTGCAGTTCTGCAGGAAATGACATCCTTTATGATGAGTCGCAGATCGAGCAGGGACGTAACTTCAACAATAAGGTGTGGAATGCCTTCCGTCTCGTTACAGGATGGAATGTTGACGAATCTGCCCAGCAGCCTGATGCTTCTGCTGTCGCTGTAAAATGGTTCGACAACAAGTTGAGCCAGGTGATAGAGACTGTGGAGGATCATTTTGGCAAGTTCCGCATTTCTGATGCCCTTATGGCTATATACAAACTTTTCTGGGATGATTTCTGCGCGTGGTATCTTGAAGCAGTCAAACCTGCTTACGGTGCCGGTATAGACAAGGCTACATATGAGGCCACAATAGGTTTCTTCGATGCTCTTCTCAAGATGATCCATCCTATCATGCCGTTCATCACCGAAGAACTCTGGCAGAATATGGCTGAGCGTAAGGCAGGAGAAACCATAATGAATCAGAGGTATCCTCAGGCGAAGCCTTATGATACAGATTTCATCACTGCTTTCGAAATGGCATGTGAGGCTGTGGCAGGCGTGCGTAACATCCGTCAGAGCAAGAATCTTTCTCCGAGGGAATCCCTCGATCTCAAGATCAAGGGTGCTTTCCCTGAAGAGGTGATACCTGTGGTTGTGAAACTGGCAAATGTGGCAGTGGGAGATGCTGAAGGCGATATGTCTGCTGCACAGAGATTCATGGTCAGAACCGTTGAGATGTTTGTTCCTCTTACTGGACTTATCAATGTAGAAGAGGAAATTGCAAAACTGGAAGCGGAACTTGCATACCAGCAGAAATTCCTTGACAGTGTGCGTAAGAAACTCTCGAATGAGCGTTTTGTTTCCAATGCTCCTGAGGCTGTCGTTGCAGTCGAGCGAAAAAAGGAAGCAGATTCACTCTCAAAGATCGAAAGTATTACCTCTTCGCTTAATGCTTTGAAAAATAATTAACAAAACAAATTTGTTAATATATATAACATTTTTGTTATGTGTAAATTTGAGCATTTTCTGGACGTAAGATACTACGAAACTGACCAGATGGGCATCGTCCATCACTCAAATTATATCAGATATTTTGAGTGTGGACGTATTGCCATGTTGGACGAAGTCGGCCTGCCTATGCACAAGATAGAGGGAGACGGAATAATGCTTCCTATCATTTCTGTCGAGTGTAAATATAAGTTCCCGGCGAAACTCGGAGATAGGTTGAAGATTGTTACATGGTTCAATGAACTTCCGAGAGCGAGATTCACAGTGATGTCTGAGGTCTATAATCAGGACGGACGTCTGCTGGTGGAGGGTTCGGTGTCCATGGGCTTCATAGATTCGGCGACAAGACGTCCGATAAGATGTCCGGAAACTTTATCGAATTTATTTGCAGAATACTTAAATTAATGAAAATATGATCACACCTCTTTTGTTTGGAAGCCTCGGCTTCTGGGAGATAACTCTTATCGTACTTGCTATAATTCTTCTTTTCGGAGGAAAGAAGATTCCTGAACTCATGAAGGGCCTTGGTAAGGGAGTAAGGAGTTTCAAGGAAGGCATTAAGGATGTCGAGGATGATGTAAAGGAAATAAAGAAGGATATTGAGGCTGATAAATAATGGCGCAGACAGGTGAAATGACCTTCTGGGATCATTTGGAAGAGTTGAGAGGTAGTCTGTTCAGAATGCTGGCAGTCTTTGGTGTGGCAGTAGTCTGTCTTTTCTTCTTCAAGGGATTTCTGTTTGATGACGTGATTCTGGCTCCTTCCAAACCGGATTTCTTTCTTTATCGCCTTCTTGGGGCCGATTTCTCGTTGACTTTGGTTAATATAGAAGTGGCTGCTCAGTTCATGATACATATGAAGATCACCTTCATATGTGCATTGATTGTCACTTTTCCATACCTTGTCTTCGAGGTCTGGCGTTTTATTGCTCCGGCTTTATATGAGAAGGAGAAGAAGACTGTATGCGGAGCATTTCTTCTGGCTTCTATACTGTTTTATATAGGTGTCGTAGTCGGTTATTCGATAGTGTTTCCTTTGATGCTGAACTTCTTTTCCGGTTATCAGGTAAGTCCTGATGTGCCCAATACCTTCTCATTGACTTCTTATATTTCAATGTTTACGTCAATGGTGCTGATCTTCGGTATCGTATTCGAGTTCCCTACGATTGCAGTTGCCTTATCAGCATTGGGCATCTTGTCCAAAAATACCTTGAAGGCTTTCAGACGTCATGCGGTGTGCGTGGTGCTGATATTGGCGGCAATAATAACTCCTTCGGGAGACCCGTTCTCCCTGTTGGTTGTTTCTGTTCCTATATATATATTATATGAATTTAGTATCCTTATCTGTCGTAATAAGGAGCAAAGTATTGAAATACAATAATTTATGATATCCATCAATAATCTTACCGTAGCATATGGGGGCTTTACCTTGCTGAATGAGATCAACTTTCATATCAGTGAGAGTGATAAGATCGGTCTTGTCGGAAAGAATGGTGCCGGAAAGTCCACTATCCTTAAACTGATATGCGGTCTTCAGAATCCTACAAATGGTAAGGTTGCTGTACCTAACGATGTGAAGATCGGTTATCTTCCTCAGATCATGGAGCATCATAGGGGACGCAGTGTCATTGATGAGGCTATGACTGCCTTTTCTGATATGTTTGCTCAAGAGGCAGAACTGGAGCGGATCACTCTTGAATTGGCTGAGAGAACTGATTATGAATCTCAAGCATATCAGGACCTGATAATAGCGATGAATGAAATCAATGACCGAATTTCGTTTGCCAGGTCTGACAATCCTCAGGTACAGGCAGAGAGAACATTGATAGGTTTGGGATTCAAGTATGAAGAATTGACTCGTCCTACAGAAACTTTCAGTCAGGGCTGGAACATGCGAATAGAATTGGCAAAGATTCTTCTTTCCAAACCGGATGTTCTCCTTCTTGATGAGCCTACCAACCATCTTGATATAGAGTCCATCGAATGGCTTGAAGGATACCTGAAGGATTATCGTGGTTCATTGGTGCTGATATCACATGACCGCAAGTTTCTTGACAACGTTACCAACAGGACCGTTGAAATCATGGTCGGAAGGATTCATGATTATAAGGTACCTTACAGTAAGTATCTGGAACTTAGACGAGAGAGACTCTCCCAGCAACAGGCTGCCTATGAGAACCAGCAAAGGATGATCGAGAAGACGGAGGAGTTTATCGAGAAGTTCAGATATAAGCCTACCAAGTCCAATCAGGTGCAGTCCAGAGTCAAGCAGTTGGAGAAACTCGAAAGGATAGAAGTCGATATTGAGGATAGATCTACCCTTGCTGTGAAATTTCCTCCTGCGCCTCGTTCAGGCGACATTGCATACAAGGCTGTGGGCATGAGGGTAGGTTATGGTGAGAAAGTTGTTTTCAGTGATGCGGAAATAGAGGTCAGAAGGGGAGAGAAGGTGGCTCTGGTGGGAAGGAACGGCGAAGGAAAGACCACACTTATGCGAGTGATAATGAATGAATTGGATCCTATGTCTGGGGAATCACGTGTGGGTTACAATGTCAATATCGGATATTATGCGCAGAATCAGGAGGATATTCTTGATAAGAACGATACAGTCTTTGGCACTCTGGACAGGATAGCGGTCGGCGACATAAGGCTCAAACTTCGTGATATTCTTGGAGCCTTCCTTTTCAAGGGTGAAGATATCGACAAGAAGGTGGCTGTACTGAGCGGAGGTGAGAGAG
>JAZRGY010000063.1:0-5566 GCA_045644485.1 Candidatus Cryptobacteroides sp.
TCTTCGCAAACCCTTGCTTCGCACAGATCCACCCTACATGTATCCCTGTACACGGAACTCAGCAGTCTAAGCTTACTCTTATGTCTGAGTCACTCCGTAACGACGGACGTATCTGGGTAACAAAGAACATGGATGATGTAATGGCTCTCCGTAACGGTACAAAGAAGCCTTCTGACATCGCTGAAGAGGATCGTGACTACTATCTTGAGCGTCGTTATCCTGCATTCGGTAATCTCGTACCACGTGACGTTGCTTCACGCGCAGCAAAAGAGCGTTGCGACGCTGGTTTCGGTGTAAACAATACAGGTCTTGCAGTATTCCTTGATTTCAAGACTGCTATTGAGCGCCTTGGTAAGGATGTTATTGCTGCACGTTACGGTAACCTCTTCCAGATGTATGAGAAGATTACTGATACAGACCCATATAAGGAGCCTATGATGATTTATCCTGCTATCCACTATACAATGGGTGGTATCTGGGTAGACTCCAACCTCCAGACAACTGTACCTGGTCTTTATGCTATCGGTGAGGCTAACTTCTCTGACCACGGTGGAAACCGTCTTGGTGCATCTGCCCTCATGCAGGGTCTTGCTGACGGTTACTTCATTCTTCCTTACACTATCGGAGATTACCTCGCAGGTAAGTTCAAGGAGCCTAAGACAGACGTGAACGCACCGGAGTTCGCAGAGGCTGAGAAGGCTGTCGTAGATAAGATCAACAAACTCCTTTCTATCAAGGGTAAGAAGTCAGTTGACGCTTTCCATAAGGAACTTGGTCTCATCATGTGGGACAACGTAGGTATGGCACGTAATGAGGCTGGTCTTAAGGATGCTATTGCAAAGATTCAGGCACTTAAGGCTGAGTTCTGGAAGAATGTTTATGTAGCAGGTGAGAACGGTGAGTTCAATCAGGAACTTGAGAAGGCTCTTCGCCTTGTTGACTTCTTCGAAATCGGTGAACTTATGGCACGTGACGCTCTCAACAGAAACGAATCTTGCGGTGGTCACTTCCGTGAGGAAATGCAGACTGAAGAAGGTGAAACAAAGCGTGATGACGAGAACTACATGTATGTAGCGGCTTGGGAGTACAAGGGTGAGGATGTAGAGCCTGAACTCCACAAAGAGCCTCTCGTATACGAGAATATCAAGATTGCTACAAGAAACTATAAAGACTAATTGACATGGATTTGACATTGAAAGTATGGCGTCAGAAAAACGCCAAGGCAAAAGGACATTTTGAGACCTATAAGGTTAAGAATATATCCGCTGACAGTTCTTTCCTCGAGATGCTCGATATCCTCAATGAGCAACTTATTGCTGAGGGTGCAGATCCGGTTGCTGTCGAGAAGGGATGCCAGAGCAGCGGTCCTGTATCGTTCGATCATGACTGCCGTGAGGGTATCTGTGGAGCATGTTCACTCTATATCAACGGCCGTGCACACGGACCGGACGATGAGGTTACAACATGCCAGTTGCATATGCGTAAGTTCAAGGATGGTGATACTATCACTATCGAGCCTTGGAGATCTAAGGGTTTCCCTGTAATCAAGGACCTTGTTGTTGATCGTCAGGCATTTGATAAGATCCTCCAGGCTGGTGGATATGTATCTGTAGGTACAGGTGGAGTTCCTGATGGAAACGCTATTCCTATTCCTCAGGCAGATGCTGAAGAGAGTATGGACGGTGCAGCATGTGTAGGTTGCGGTGCTTGCGTTGCTACATGTAAGAACGGTTCTGCAATGCTCTTCGTTGCTGCTCGCGTAAGTTCTCTCGCTCTTCTCCCACAGGGTAAGGTTGAGGCTGCAAGACGCGCTAAGGCTATGGTTGCAAAGATGGACGAACTCGGTTTCGGTGCTTGTACAAACACCAAGGCTTGTGAGATGGAGTGTCCTAAGCACATCACTGTTACTCACATTGCACGTCTTAACCGCGAGTTCCTCTGCGCTAAGATCAAGGACTAATTTATTAGTCTTCAATATTCAAGGGATCACGATTGTGGTCCCTTTTTTATTATCTTTGTCTTTCCATATAAATACACAAAAACTATGAAACGAATTTATCTTCTGCTGACTGTTTTGTTGACACTCAGTGCTTCGGCCGAAAATGTATCATGGCTGCGTTATCCTTCCATTTCTCCAGACGGTAATAATATTGCTTTTTCGTATAAAGGTGATATTTATATTGTTGATTCAGAAGGAGGTGATGCCAGACAGATAACATCCAATCCAGCATATGATTATTCACCTGTATGGTCTCCTGATGGAAAAACAATCGCTTTCGCATCTGACCGTTATGGTAATTTCGATATATACGTTGTATCTGTTTCAGGTGGGATTCCAATGCGCTTGACCACTCATTCTGCAAAAGATACTCCATGGACATTCACACCTGACGGAAAGAATATTGTTTTTTCTTCAAGGATTCAGGATCCTGCTTCAAGTGCATTATTTCCCAAAAGTTCCATGACTGAACTTTATTCTGTAAGCATAAAAGGTGGAAGGCCGGTACAGATTCTTGCTACTCCTGCAGAAGAAGTTTCGTTTGTAGGAAAAAGCGGAAGTTTTCTTTATCAGGATTGTAAAGGAGGTGAGAATATATGGAGAAAACATCATACTTCATCTATTACACGCGATTTATGGATTTATGATGGAGAAAGACATGTTCAACTTACATCTTTCAAAGGAGAGGACCGTTCCCCACGGGTTTCTAAAGACGGAAAAACTGTATATTATCTCAGTGAAAGAGATGGTTCATTCAATATATATTCTTTTCCAATAGATCAACCGGAAAATATAAATACGATAACAAGACATAAGACCCATCCGGTAAGATTTCTTACAATTTCCGATAACGATATCCTTTGTTACGGATATGACGGTGATATTTATATAAAGAAAAACGGTTCTGCTTCAAAGAAGTTGTCTGTATCTATAGTTTCTGACAAGACAGATGATAATCTTGCTGAACTGTCTGTTTCAGGAGGTTCAGACAATGATATTTCATCTGATGGAAAGCAGATTGCCTTTATCAACAGGGGAGAGTTGTTTGTTGCTTCTACAGAATATAATACAGTAAAACAGATTACCGATACTCCCCATGCAGAGGCTGACGTTGTCTTTTCTCCTGACGGAAAGACTTTGGCTTATGCATCAGAGAGAGAAGGAATATGGAATATATATACTGCTCAGATTGTCAGAAAGGAAGATATAAGTTTTCCATATGCTACTCTTATAGAAGAGAAACCATTGTTCAAGAATAACAGGTCTGATCGTCGTGCACCTGTATATTCTCCTGATGGAAAGGAACTTGCATTTATTGAAGACAGGGACAGACTGATGATAATGAATCTCGAGACGGGAAAGACAAGACAGATTACCGACGGAACTCAGTGTTATTCCACTACAGGTTCTTTCAGTTACAGTTGGTCTCCTGATGGAAAATGGATACTTATGAGTTACTGTGCGAGAGGACATTATCCGTACGATGATATAGGTATTGTAAGTACTGAAGGTGGAAAGCCTGTAATCAATCTTACAGACAGCGGATACACAGACAGTGTTCCTCAATGGGTTCTTGGAGGTAATGCAATTCTTTTTGCATCAGAACGTTATGGTATGAGAAACCATGCATCTTGGGGTACTCTTGAAGATGTCATGATAGTCTTCCTTAACAGGAAATCATACGATGAATTCAAGATGACTAAAGAGGAAATGGAGTTGGAGAAGGAAATTGCAGGTCTTTCGAAGAATGATGATGACAAGGAAAAAGATAAAAAGGAGGAAAAAGTTGAGGATATAGTGGTGGAACTTGAGGGTATTGATGAAAGAATCATAAGACTTACTCCGGTATCTTCAAATCTTGGTTATGCTGCCTTGAGCAAGGATGGAAAGACTCTTTATTATCAGGCTGCATATGAAAGTGGTATGAATCTCTGGAAATATGACCTTGAAAAAGGTACTCCTACAAAAGTAGGTTCAGCAAGAGGCAGGATGAAATGGGATTCTAAATACAATACTCTTTATATTCTCGGAGGAAGTTTTTCTAAGATGAAAGATGGTGGAAAGAGTATAGAAAACATATCTGTAAGAACTGATATGGTTATGGATCTTGCAGCAGAAAGAGAATATATGTTCGACCATGTATATCGTCAGGAAAAGGAACGTTTTTATAATGTAAAGATGCATGGTGTGGATTGGGAAAAACTCACTGCCGATTATAGAAAATTCCTTCCTCATATAAACAATAATTATGATTTTGCTGAACTTTTAAGCGAATATCTAGGTGAACTTAATGTTTCCCATACTGGAAGTGGTTATCGTGTCCCTGCGACCAAGGAAAGCGCTTCTACAGCCAGTTTAGGTCTCTTTTTTGATTTCAATTGGGATGGAGACGGACTTAAGGTGGATGAAATCGTTGTCGGAGGTCCATTTGACAAGGCATCCTCAAAACTTGCGGCAGGAGATATAATAACCTCTATCAATGGTATAGAGATAAAGAAGGGAATGGATTATTATCCTCTTCTTGATAGAAGATCAGGGGAGCGTACTCTTGTCGGAATTTTGAAATCATCTGGTGAAAAGACAGAAATGGTTGTACGTCCTATAACTGAAAGTGCTTTTGTTAAACTGCTTTACAAGAGATGGGTCAGACAAAATGCTCAGAAGGTTACTGAACTCTCTGGTGGAAGATTAGGTTATGTTCATATAGAAGGTATGGATGATGCAAGTTTCCGAACAGTGTATTCAGATATTTTGGGACGCTATAACAATTGCGACGGAATAGTCATAGATACCCGTTTCAATGGTGGAGGACGTCTTCACGAAGATATAGAAGTACTTTTTAGTGGTGAGAAGTATCTTACACAGGAAATACGTGGAAAAGATGCCTGTGATATGCCTAGCCGTCGTTATAACAAGGCTTCTATAATGATAATAGGAGAGGCTAATTATTCCAATGCTCATGGAACACCTTGGGTATATAAGCACAAGGATATGGGTCTTCTTGTTGGAAAACCTGTTCCAGGCACCATGACATCAGTTACTTGGGAAGATCTTCAGGATGCTACTCTTTATTTCGGTATACCGGTAGTAGGATATCGTAAAGCAGACGGAACATATCTGGAAAATGATCAACTTGATCCTGATATTGATGTGGAAAATACTAAAGAACTGGTAGTTAAAGGTCGTGATGAACAACTTGAAGCGGCCGTAAGAGCACTTCTTGATCAGATAGACTCCAAATAGATCTTATAACATAAAGAGGCTGACTAAAACTTTTTAGTCAGCCTCTTTAGTATGATATACGTCTGTTACCAGAGGAAATTATCGAAAGGATAACGTCCTGCATGGATTTCTGCCACCATCTTGTAAAGATCTCCACGCAGTTTGTCAATACCTATCTTATCTTTTGCAGAAATGAATATGCAAGGTGTATTCTCCTTTGCTATCCAACTGTTCTTGAACTCTTCCAGAGTATAGTTCTCCTGCCTTTTAGGTTCAAGAGAGAACTCATCATATTCTTCGTATCTGTAGGCATCTATCTTATTGAATACTACAAATATAGGTTTA
>JAZRGY010000064.1:0-8097 GCA_045644485.1 Candidatus Cryptobacteroides sp.
TTCGACGAGAGGTACTGGAGTTCGAGACGGGTCGACAGGGATGAGGTCCATTTGTAGAGCATGTCCGCCACTGCGACGTGGGAAACGCCGATGTAGCGGCCTGTCATCTCGTGGTGCTTGTTATATTCCTGCATCAGGTACATAAGCGTGGTCTTGAATTTCTTTGTCCACTGCTTCTCCACATCGATCGCAAAATCCCTGAAAAGGAGTCCGCCTCCCTTTGTACCGCCATCCTGATTAAGTGAATACCAGGTCGAGAAGTTGGCATGTACTCTCATTCCTCTCTTGCCTCCGATAACTGTTCCTCTACGGAAATTGTAGAAGGCATCCAACTGTCCTCCGATCTCTCCGGCCTTATAGGCTTTTTCACCGATTTCCGGACTGTACGGATTCAAGGTCATGAGCATATATGTATACTGTGTAGACATCGCCGGACGGTATGAAAGCATGTTGACTGCTGACATATATCCCGGACTTGTCGCCGTAAAATTGTATATCTTCTGATTCATACGGTCCAGACGACGGCCGGTAAAAGTGATACCGAGTCCACGACCGTTATATCCGAGTTCGATGAGTTGGGCATTTCCCCTGGCATCATTTCTTTCGTTCTGAGCAACAAATACATTGTGTCGTCCGGCATCGACATACTCACCCTTTAAGAAGAAGCCTTCATAACCAAGATCGAACCTTCCGGACCAGCCGATATTGTTCTCCTTATAACCAGACATAAGAAGAATCTCATTGAGAGCCTCATACTTGCTTAGAACGGAGCCTTCCAAGGAAAGGGTCACATCATCCATCCAAAACAACTCCGAAAGCGACACGCTAAGATCTGCGCCTGCAATATTGACATCAGTCAGTCCAAGTCCGAAGAAATCACCCTCATAACCCATCATGGCCGTATTGTCATCTATCTTTCCAAGACGAGGGATACCACAGAAAGCCTTCACTGCAATCTTGTTGTCCCAATTATATGTCGCCCTTGCACCAAGAATAGCATTGTTAAGACCCAGCATCCTGTCCTCCCAACTTCTGAAAAGAAGTCCGCTACCGAACTGCTCATAAAAAGTACCTGCAGTGACGGAATATGAGTCATCTTTCCATGAGACATAAATATTGCTGAGAGAAAGACTGTTCTCCGCCACAGGATAACCTACAAGAGAAGGGAAATATCCTTCCATCTGCATTCCGGCAGAAAGTCTGCCCTTGTACCAGTCCACCTTAAGATAGTTGTTGGATGCGTAGATACCGCCATCCTGAAGTTGAGGCTGGGCTGAAGGATAGAAATCATTTACAACATCCTCCACGTATAAGTTGTCATTGGACTCAAGGCTTCCCGTAACATAGCCCCAGTCCTTCTTGCCTTTGCCCTGAGCAGAGACAGCAATAGAAGCAGCCACGCACAAGGCAGTAAGAATAGTTCTTTTCATATATGGTAGTACTATTTTCGTACAGATTTCCTGATCGCCTCGAAGAGTTCCACTTCACCACCCTGAACATATGCAGTGTGTGAATAAACAACTTTTCCCTTGGCATCAAGCACGAATACATGAGGAACGACCGACACGTTCATCGCTCTCATGAAATCCTGGTTCTTGTCAAAAAGGAGAACATACTCCTCTCCCCATCCGCGACCCTCTGCGAAAGACTTTGCCTTAGCAAGTTGACGGCTGTCATCAGTAGAGACAGCAACCACACGGAACTCGACTTCGTCCAGCCAGTCAGGAAGCGCGTCATAGATAGCATCCAGTTCCCTTATACATGGCTTGCACGATGTTGACCAGAATGAAACGATCATAGGAGTACCCTCGTCAAGAAGGGAAGCGGTATCAAAAGACTCACCTTTTGCGTTTTCAACGGTTACCGACGGCACCTGAGCAGATGCAATTGTACAGATAAGAATCGCAATGCTGAATAAAAAAGTTCTCATAATGTCTGGATATTTACATAAGAGCCCCTTTCCCAAAAGGGACTAATCGGGGCAAAGGTAATAATTATTATCTTTTCTCGATTATTTTTCCATATATTTTTTCAACAGAAAAATCAACTCTATCCCTGATTCAGAAGACGATACAGACCCACGGTCTGCCTTGCCTCCAGTACATCATGCACACGCAGTATGTCTGCCCCGTTCAGGAGTGCCGCCATATGTACGGCCTGAGTAGCCGGAAGGGCTTCTTCCGGAGTGATATCCAGAGGTTTATAGATCATACTCTTTCTTGAGACACCTACCAGTACCCTAGGAGAATACACTTGCAACGAAGCAATTATATCCGACAGACCGGTCAGTATTTCATAGTTCTGCTCTACAGTCTTTGCAAAACCGAAGCCCGGATCAAGAATCCACTTCCTGATCCCTGCGTCATGGGCCTTGGAAGCAAAGTCCCGGAAATAACTGACAAGTTCTGCGGCGATATCGCCATATTCCGTCATGGACTGCATGGTAAGAGACGTGCCTCGTTTGTGCATTGCGACATATTCAAGTCCCAGACGTCCGACCGTCGGAAGCATGAGAGGGTCATCCTCACCTGCAGATATGTCATTGACCATGAAGTCACCTATAAGATTATACACATTCTCAACGACACAGGCCCAGTATGTATCGACGGAAATCCGAAGATCGGGGAAGGCATCACGGATGGTCCTAAGTACCGGCTCCAACCTGCGCCACTCTTCTTGTGCACCGACCGGAATGGAACCCGGACGGGTCGAGCAGGCCCCTACATCCACTATATCCACACCTTCCTGCACCATCTGCTCCACCCTACGAAGAGCCTCTTCCACGCTGATGCAGCGGCTTTCGGAGAAATAGGAATCGTCCGTCAGGTTGACTATGCCCATTATGTCTATTATTCTGTCCGTTTTCATAATCGCCGGCAAAATTAGCAAAAAGATTTCTCGACCACGCTCGGAATGACAGTTTTTAGTTAACTTTGTATGATAACTTAAATCGACAGAATCATGCTGGTAGTACTAGAAGGACTGGACGGTGCAGGAAAGTCCACCCAGGTAAAGAAACTCAGAGAATATCTCGAAGGACTTTTCGGAAGTCTTGAATACATACATTTTCCTCGTTACGACGCTCCCGTATACGGAGAACTTATCAGCAGATTTCTCCGCGGAGACTTCGGCTCGAACGAGAGCGTGCATCCGCAACTTGTAGCCCTTCTGTTCGCAGAAGACAGGCATGGCGCAGCGCCGGAGATGAAGAAGGTACTCGCATCCGGAGGTACCGTGCTTCTCGACAGATATGTCTATTCCAACATAGCCTACCAATGCGCAAAACTCAAGAACAGCGATGAAGCAGCAGACCTGAGGGAATGGATATTCAACACGGAATACGGTGACTTCGACCTTCCAAGGCCGGACCTTAACATATTCCTTGACGTACCCATCGGGTTCGTCGAGTCAAAACTCAAGAGCCAGAGAGGCGGCGCTGACAGAAACTATCTGTCAGGAGGTCAGGATATCCACGAAGCAGACATCGAGTTCCAGAAGAAGGTACGCGAAATCTATAGAAAACAGTGCGAGATAGACCCGAAATTCATCCGCATCGACTGTTCCGATGAGGACGGACAGATGCTTCCTCCGGGCGCAATCTTTGATAAGGTAAAGGCTGTCGTTGATTCTGCAATACAATAAGATCTATGAGATACCTACTGCTCCGCCTCAAACGTTTCTGCGGCTTCATCACAGGATTTGTCTTCTTCATAGGAGGCATACTTAAGATCATGGACCCTGTCGGTGCCGGTCTTGTAATGGGAGAATATCTGGACTTCATGCACATGAAGTTTCTGGGATTTGCATCCAAGCCACTTGGAACAGCATTTGCCTTGGCCGAAGCAATAATCGGAACAGCCCTCATGACAGGAGCCTGGAGAAGGATGACAGGAATCGCCGCCCTCGCATTTCAGGGCTTCTTCACGTTGCTGACTCTCGCCCTTGTGATATTCAACCCACAGATGGACTGCGGATGCTTCGGCGAAGCCATCCATCTCACCCACATGGAAACATTTGTGAAGAACATCGTACTTTGTGTTCTGCTCTGTACATATCTCTTCCCAATGCGCATGCTCGGCATACCGCTAAGCAGGAAGTATGTTTCCTTCGGAGTCGTCACCCTGTCTGTAATATTATTCATGGTCTACTCATTGATGTACAGACCTCTCGTGGACTTCACCGACTATAAGCCGGGAGCATTGCTCAAGGTAACGGCAAATGAGGTTTCGACAGAAGAAGACATGTATGACGCCGTATTCGTATATGAGAAAGACGGAATTGAAGAGACATTTACCTTGGAACACCTCCCAGACTCGACATGGACATTTGTAAGGACGGAAACTGTCGCCATGGACGAAGAAGATGATTTTGGTCTTGTAGACCTGTCATTCTATGATTCCGCAGGAGAATACCAGGATTCTCTCGCTGCAGACGGAAAGGTACTGGTGGTGTCGGTATACGACCCTGATATGAAACCTCGCAGGTGGAAAGAGATCGAGAACTTCGTTCACAATGCGGAAGAAGCAGGATTCAACGTTCTTCTCCTTTCCTCAGGAATGCCTGAAGAAGCACTCGATATTCCTATATATATATCAGACTATAAGACACTTATCGCGATGAACCGCTCCAACGGAGGCGCAACATATTTCAGCGACGGCCACCTGATACGTAAATGGTCCAGAAGAGATCTTCCCGATCCTGACAGTCTTGACGAGGTATATAACGATGACGAAACCGAGACATTCATCCACCATGACACAAAAGGAAGCCTCGGTTTCCAAGGCTTCCTTCTATATGTTTTTGCAGTGATGCTTCTGCTGTAGATTACTTGTAGTCAAATGGGGTCGGAGCATCGATAGGAACGTCTACAGCATTGCATACTGTGAATCCTTTCTCACCCTCCGAAGAAACGATGACTGCAAGATGGAGATTTTCCACCTTCCATTTGCTCTTGAGATTCATAACGAAAGTCTTCTCGGCAGTTGCACCGGCCTTTATCTCTCCAAGAGACTTGCCACACCAAGAACCGTCATAACGTGAATCAACGATACGTACACAGTTTTCATGTCTGTTATATGTAGCATCCGCCAGACCTGTATTATCTGCCTGCTGAGAGAAAATATCATCTTCAAGAAGCCATGCACCCACTCTGAAATTACCGTCAACTGCAGCCTTTACAGAAACACGGACAACGAGGGTGCCGTCCTCATAAAGTTTAGGGTTCACCGAGATACCAGCCTTCGCATCGGTCGCTGCATAGCCGTTTACAAGTGAATAGAGCGGCGATGAATTACCTGTGTCACTACTGAATCCTTCTGCAAAGTTTATATGCATGTAAGGATAGTTTGACACCTTAGGAGCGGCAATGTATGCAGGATCAGCATTATTGAATGAATGCACTGCAGCAAGCACCGCCTTGTCAGGTATGGTATTATCCGCCATAAGTTCCTTAAGAATCTTGATGATGAAAGGACACCAACCGCATGTATTACCTGTATACTGCACGAGGAATGCACGATGTACGAAAGATTTATTTGACGGATCCGGATCTTCCACGGCAGCAGGAACTGTCTTTGATATGGCCTTGATTGTCATAAAACCGTTATTATCTGCATCCTTGTCGTATGTACTATAGGTTCCGTAAGTCGCCCAGAAGTTATATTCCCCATCCTTTGACGCAGTAAACTTGCCATCGACAAGTTTCACTTCCTCATCCTTATCGTCATAAATGGCTGCCTCCGACGTTACATCCTTATCACCGAGCATAACTCTGATGGTTGCGGCATCCTGACCATTGGACTGGATGACATCCTTGTCTGTAAGGATCATCAACTCGCCTGTTGCTGTACCTTCTTCGCCTTTATTTTTGCCTTCGCAAGCAAAAAGCATCACTGCTGCCACGAGCAGTGATGCGATTTTGATAATATTCTTCATTAATTCTTTGACTTAAATCTCTTTTCAATATACTTGTCGGCTCTAGCCTTGAACTCGTCCATAGTGACAATCTTTGCCTCCACCTTCTCGAATTCAGGAGCAGCATTGAGAGGAGTCCTCTGCTTGTAAGACGTCACAGGGAAATCACCTTCAACCTTTACGCTTGAAGCAGACTTGCCGACAGAAGCGGATTTCTGCTCTGTAGGATCAGTCCAGCCTCTCTTAAGCACAACCTCTGAAACCACAGGATTCTCAAGGACTGTCTGTCTGCTTGTATTATCGATACCGATCATGTTAGGGTAGAAAGTAGTCACTGTACCTTCCTTGTCGGTATATACAAATGGCTTGATGGTGATTGTATTCCTATCCTCGGACACCTCGACAGGGAAAGCGGCATTGCCATCTTCCGCGAATGTAACAGCATAATATGTCTCCGGCTCAAGTCCTGAGAAATAGAACGGAATGCTCCAGTTTGCAGAAGGCGGAAGGAAATTTGAGTCGAAAGGAGCGACCAGAGATACGTTTCCGTTCTCATCCTCCACAGCCTCGATATACCACTTAGGACCGTAATCATTATAGATCGACGACACATCCACAGACTTGTAGGTCTTGTCTACAAACAGGTCATATGGAGTATAAGTCTTAAGACGGTTGAATGAATCCTTGTCAAGCCATCCCATTGCTACAAGTCTGTTCTGATATTTGAGACGGTTAGTTGTCACAACATTCGCAAGGTTCTTGAACTCGGCATAGAGAGCGTCGACCTTAGCCTTGTCGTACTTGCTCGACTCCTGATAGAGATCATAAACCTTCTGCTCCAAAGTAGGAGGATAATCGAAGAGGTCTGCAGCAATTGTTATCTTGGACTTATGAACAAAACTCTTTCCGCCATCTGCAGGCTGAAGAGTTGCAGTCGCAGTCCATTCATCAACAAGATCCGTATAGTATTTCTCCTCAACATAATCCTTCTCAGGAAGCCAAGGAGTGGTACAGTCCGCTATACTTTCGCACTCCTCAACATATTCAAAACCAGTAAGGTCGTTAGGAGTGTACTCGTCATTGTATCCGAGCACTACAAGTCTTGTAGTCTCGCCATCAATAGATGGAATTGAAATCTCGTATCCCTCCGAAGAGTTGATTGCCTCAAGTTCCTCTGCAGAGAATTTGCTATAGTCCTTATTACCTGCCACAATACTGAAATAAGTCGCTCCACCATTTACAGCAAGTTCCCATTCACGTACATAGTTGGCAGCATAGTAGCACTCTGTAAGAGGATTGTCAGAGGCAGTCGTACACTTTACATTGAAGAATGCCTTGTATGGAGTGGATTTATCCTTAAGGGCAGTCACCACGATTTCTGGTGCATCCTTTGTCTTTCGAGTCGTCTTGAAAGTATATTTCTGGAAACTCTGTGACGCACCTGCAGCGTCTCCCATAGCGGTCACAAGGACAATATATTCAGAATCCTCTGCAATGGCATCCGGATAGTACAGGTCTGAAAGGCTCATTGAAATCGGTCCCTGACGCACCTGAGTCGAGAATGTATAGAAAGAGAAATATGAAGTGATTGCCCACTGAAGATATTCTTCCCTTCCGTTGCAAAGTTCAAGCATCTGATCATAGATAGCCTCATTGAAGATACCGAAAGCATACTGATATACATTATCATCAGGGACGAACTCAAGAGTAAGGTCAACCGGACTCTGAGCGACCATCTTCACATCTACTCCACCATCAAGCACGCTTGGCTCCATCACCTTGAAGTGCTTACGCTGGAATGCTCCTGTCCAATAAGCATCCATCGGAGAAGTGATCTCATAATCAGTAATAATACCCATGCCGCTCTGCGTGTTGCCTCCGGCGTTACTTGTGTAGAATGAAGGATCAAGAAGAGGCATGAAGTAACCTGGATCCCATCCGCCTGGGAAGCCGAAGATTTCCTTTCCGTCCTCGTCCAATACAGCATCCTCGTCGCCCTCCATCCATGAGAACTCACCGGCAATATAGACTACAGGCTCTCCCGGAGAAATAGGATTCCATCTGTTCTCCCAATCTTCCTCTCCGTCGCCGTCAGCATCCTGACCGGTCTGATACCAGTTCAGTTCATCAGAATAGACTATGGTCTCGTCATCTTCCACCACCCTGTCATATGCTCCACCATTG
>JAZRGY010000065.1:0-18184 GCA_045644485.1 Candidatus Cryptobacteroides sp.
CAACCTTTGTGTACTCGCCGCCTCTGTCTACTGCAGCGTAGTTCATGTTCACGATATGCTCACCCTTCTTTCCGTAACTCTTTACGATAGCCTTCTTCATGTAACCTACAGCCTCCTCGTAAGGGATGATGCCTGTGATCTTGAAGAATGCAGACTGGAGGATGGTGTTTGTACGTCCGCCGAGTCCGATCTCTGCAGCGATCTTGGTCGCATTGATGATGTAGAGGGTGATGTTCTTCTTTCCGATGATTGCCTTTACATGGTCAGGAATCCTCTTGAGAGTCTCTTCCTCGTCCCAAAGGCTGTTGAGAAGGAGTGTGCCGTTCTCCTTGATACCCTTGAGCACGTCATACTTTGTGAGGTATGAAGGTACGTGGCATGCAACGAAATCAGGAGTACCTACAAGGTAAGGAGCCTTGATAGGGAGGTCTCCGAAGCGGAGGTGTGAACATGTATATCCGCCAGACTTCTTTGAGTCATAGTCGAAGTATGCCTGGCAGTATTTAGGAGTGTTGTCACCGATGATCTTGATTGTGTTCTTGTTTGCTCCGACAGTACCGTCTGAACCGAGACCGAAGAACTTGCACTCTGTTGTGCCTGGCTTCACGATAGAGAACTCCTCCTTCTGAGGAAGTGACTTGAATGTCACGTCATCTACGATTCCGAGAGTGAATCCGTCCTTAGGCTCGGCCATAGCGAGGTTTTCGTATACTGAAACTATCTGTGCAGGAGTAGTGTCCTTTGAAGAAAGACCGTAACGTCCTCCGATTACAAGCGGCGCATTCTCAACTCCCTGGAAGAGTGTCTTGATGTCGAGGAACAATGGCTCTCCGAGAGCACCAGGTTCCTTTGTCCTGTCAAGAACGGCGATTCTCTTCACGTTCTTAGGAAGGGCCTTCATGAAATATTTTGCGGAGAAAGGTCTGTAGAGACGCACTGTCATCAGACCGACCTTCTTACCCTGGGCTGCAAGGAAGTCGATAGTCTCCTTGATAGTCTCTGTAACAGAACCCATGGCAACGATAACGTTCTCAGCCTCAGCGTCTCCGTAGTAGTCGAACGGACGGTAGTCACGTCCTGTGAGTTCGCTGATCTCGCCCATATAACGTGCAACAACATCTGGAACAGCATCATAGTACTGGTTGCAAGCCTCACGTGCCTGGAAGTATACGTCTCCGTTCTGTGCTGTACCGCGGGTTACAGGAGCATCTGGTGAGAGAGCCTTTGCGCGGAACTTTGCAAGTGACTTTGTGCTTACCATGTCCTTGAGTGCAGTCTCATCAATGAGTACGATCTTCTGGAACTCATGTGAGGTACGGAAACCGTCAAAGAAATGGAGGAAAGGAATGCTTGACTTGATTGCTGAAAGATGTGCGACTGCTGCCATGTCGAGAGCCTCCTGAACAGAAGCGGATGCGAGCATGGCGAAACCTGTCTGACGGCATGCCATCACGTCCTGGTGGTCACCGAAGATCGAGAGTGCATGCGATGCAAGTGCGCGAGCCGAAACGTGGAATACAGTAGGGAGCATTTCACCTGCAATCTTGTACATGTTAGGGATCATGAGAAGGAGACCCTGTGATGCTGTGAATGTGGTTGTGAGGGCACCTGCCTGAAGCGAACCGTGAACGGCACCAGCCGCACCGCCCTCGCTCTGCATCTCTGTTACCTTTACAACCTCACCGAAGAGGTTCTTCTTTCCCTGAGCCGCCCATTCGTCCACGTACTCTGCCATGGTTGAAGAAGGCGTGATAGGGTAGATGGCTGCATGCTCGCTGAAAAGATAAGCGATATGAGCCGCTGCCCAGTTACCGTCACAAGTGACGAATTTTTTCTCGTTTGCCATAATGCGTTAAAAGTTTATATTGTATCTGATTGTTTTTCAATACATTGTATTTTTCGTGTCCGCGCACGAAGACACAATCATACAAAATTACGGATTTTTGACGAAAATCGTGCAAAAATCCGTAATTTTTTCTCGGTATCTATACTATGATCTAGCGAAGTATCTTCGATATCAGTCCCTGAAGAACATTACCTGGTCCCACTTCAATGAATTCCGAAGCGCCGTCTTCAGCCATGTTTCTTACACTCTGTGTCCATCGTACCGGCGAAGTCAGTTGTGTCAGAAGGTTTGCCTTGATTTCTTCCGGATCGGTGGAAGGAGATGCTGTCACATTCTGATAGACCGGGCAGACCGGTACCTTGAACGTGGTTTTCTTTATTCCTTCTGCCAGTTCTTCTCGCGCCGGTTCCATCAGAGGGGAGTGGAATGCTCCTCCGACAGGGAGAGGGAGCGCCCTTTTGGCTCCAGCCTCCTTCAGCATCACACATGCGGCATCTACCGCTGTCTTTTCTCCTGAGATGACGATCTGTCCTTCACAGTTGTAGTTCGCCGGCACTACGGTGCCTTCGCATGAAGCGCATACTTCCTCGACCTTTTCTGCTGGTAGGGCAAGGATGGCTGCCATGGCTCCAGGGTTCATGTCACAGGCCTTCTGCATCGCCTGCGCCCTGACAGACACCAGTCTGAGACCGTCTTCGAAATCCATGGCTCCTGATGCTACGAGGGCGGAGAATTCACCGAGAGAATGTCCTGCGACCATATCCGGGGCAAATTCCGGAAGGCATCTGGCCATTACCACAGAATGCAGGAATATTGCAGGTTGAGTCACCTTGGTCTGCTTGAGGTCTTCCGCTGTTCCTTCGAACATTATGTCTGTGATACGGAAGCCGAGTATCTCGTTTGCACTCTCCATCATTTCGCGTGCAAGAGTATTGTTCTCATAAAGATCTTTGGCCATACCCGTAAACTGCGAGCCCTGGCCAGGGAATACATATGCTTTCTTCATGCTGCAAATTTATAAAAAAATACTTACCTTTGTCGTCCTGTTCCGGCCCTATAGTTTAATGGATAGAATTTCAGATTCCGGTTCTGAAGGTTGCGGTTCGATTCCGCATGGGGCTACTAACCGAACAGTTTCTTCAGAGTCTCTTCGTCAGTGCAGTTCATGTACTGCGCAGTAAATTCCTTAGGAGTCATACCGAAATAGTCGTGGAACGAATTCGAGAAGTATGAGTGTGTGGAGAATCCTACCTTATAGGCTACTTCCGAGATGTTCACCTTGTTGTTTATCAGCAGATATGCTGCCTGTTTCAGTCTTATCGACCTGATAAGGTTGCTTGGAGATATGTTCATGGTCTCCTTCAGTTTCCTGTTGAGGTGGACTCTGCTCATTCCTACTTCACGGCTCAACTCCTCTACGCTGAACTCCGTGTTTTCCATGTTGTTGCGTATGATTGACACTACTTTGGTCACCAACTGGTTGTCTGCGTTGGCCATCTTTATTTCTCCGTACCCGTAGTCTATCTCGCGACCGAATTTGCTCTTTATCGCTTCTCTGGTGGCTATGGCGCTTGCAACTGCGCTTTTGAGCATTTCAAGTGATATCGGCTTGGTGAAATATCTGTCTGCTCCGCTCTCTATGCATCTGTGCTGGCTTTGTTCGTCTGTTGACGATGTCAGGAGGATGACAGGGATATGATTGGTTCCCGGATTCTTCTTGATCTTTTCGCAAAGTTCCGCTCCATCCATCTTGTCCATGATAAGGTCTGTTATTACAGCGTCCGGTATGCTTGTGGATATCTTGGCCCAGGCTTCCTTACCATTTGAGCAGACAGTTATGTTATATGTACTCTGAAGTTCCAGTTTGAGGTATGCACGCATCTCGCTGTCATCGTCCACGAGTACGATGCTTCTTTTCTTTGAATGTGTCGATACTTTGGAGTCTACTTCAGTTTCGTTATAAATGACATCTTCTAATCCTGATATTTCCCTTTCCTGTGATACCAGTCCCTTTGTGTAAAGATCTTTATGATGGTCGGGTCGGGATGTCTCCTCGGCGCTGAGATGGCTGCATCCTACAGGTATTATGATACAGAACGCAACTCCTGTCTCCGTGTTATGTACGGATATTTTGCCATGGTGCAGTTCAACAAGCATCTTTGCCAGATTGAGACCTACACCAGATCCTATATTTGCGTCCTTCACATCAGCCTGATAGAACCTGTCAAATACTCTTGCAAGGTGTTTCTCTTCAATCGGGTCGCCGGTGTTCTCTATAATGAATTCGACATATTCCTTCACTTCAGGTGCCAGCAGACCCTGATTAACCATTTTGTCGCTGATGCTTATGCTGACTCTGCCATTCTCTGCCGTATATTTGAAGGCATTGGACAGTATGTTGAATATGATCTTGTCGAAGTTGCCCTGGTCTATCCACAAATTAAGTTCATCTTTCTTGCTTTGAATCTGAAAATCAATCGACTTGCTCGTACTTAGATTTTCGAATGAATGCATGATGTCCTTGATGAAATATATGATGTCCGTTTCCAGGAAATGCAGTTTCATCTGTCCGTTGTCGACCTTACGGATGTCGAGGAGTTGGTTTACGAGGCGGAGGATGCGGAGACTGTTTCTGTACATGAGATTGTACAGTTCCTTCTTTTTCGGGTCATCTTCGTTTTCCCTCATCTTCTTCAAGGGACTCATCACGAGAGTAAGAGGAGTGCGGATTTCGTGGGAAATGTTTGTGAACATCTTCAGTTTCATTTCCTTTATCTCCGATTCTTCCTTCTGGGCCTTGAGGGCATTCTTTTTATATCTATATTCATAAACGGCCATTATAGCCAGGAAGCCTAGGATTATGTATACTATCCAGGCCCATATGCTCATATACCATGGCGGAAGAATACGGATACCTATCTCCCTGTATGAGAAGTTTTCAGGCTTTCCTTCATAGAATGCCTTTATCATCAGCGTGTATCTGCCAGAAGGGACATTGGTATACGTGGCTGTCTGGGATCCCGGAAGGGTTGTGTTCCAGGACTTGTCCAGACCGTCCATCATATACTCGTATGTGATCTTCTTCGGATTTGTGTATTCCAGTACGGAAAAGTCGAGGGAGAATATGTTTGCATTGTTAGGAAGTACAATCTGTGTAGCCTCTGATATCTGTTTGTTCAGAATGTTGTCTTCTCCGTTTCTAGGATCATATTTTACTTCCTCATTCATCACATTGAGGTTCGACAGATAAAGAGGTGGTACCGGCATCTCCCTTCTGTCGACTCTGTCTGTCATGAATGATGTAAGCCCTTTTATTCCTCCGAAATACATTCTTCCGTTTTCTGCCTTGAATGCTGCTCTTACATTGAATTCGTTTTCCTGAAGGCCGTCATGCTGATAGAAATTCTTGAATGTTCCGGATTTCTGGTCCATACGTGACAATCCGTTGAGGGTGGAAATCCACAGATATCCTTCGTTGTCTTCAAGGACGCTTGATACGGAGTTGCTTGCCAGTCCGTCTGCTTCTGTATATATCTTCTTGTTCTTTGTAGAACGCTCCATGCATATGAGGCCTTCTCCCGTGCCTATCCATATGTTACCGTTCCTGCTTTCGAAGATTGAGTTGATACGGGTGGACCTGTCTTCGTCCAGTCTGTGTTCGATGATGCTGTCGCTTCTTCTGTCATATGTCATGATCCCGTTGTAGGTTCCTATCCACAGCAGACCGGAACTGTCAATGGACAGGAAACTTATCCACTTATATTCATCATCCTCCCAAGTGCGCAGGATAGATTCTTCTTTAGCGTCAATCATGGCGAATCCGCTTCCGTGTGTGCCGACATAAAGAATATCCTCTTCCGGACTGTATGCAAGGTTGTATATCTTGTCATTGTTGAGACGGGACTGTTCCTTGAACTGTGCGAATCCTCTCTCAGGGGAATATGTGTATAGACCTCCAAGATACGTGGCAATCCAGATGGTACCTCGATTGTCCATGGCGAGGGACATTATGGAGTTGTTGGAAATCCTTGAGTTCTCTGCGTTCAGATTTGTACAATTTCCATATGCGTCAGTACGGAATATTCCACCACCGTCAGTTCCGACCCATAGGTAGTCACTGTCTTTGTCTGATATGATGGAAGTTACACTGACATTATTCTGCTCCCCGTTGTGATTTCTGCTGAAGTCGATATGTCTGAACCCGAACATGGATTTCGGAATGAGCATCACTCCGTTCTGAATTGCTCCTATCCATATGTTTCCCTGAGTGTCCTCAAGCATGCTTTGCACCTTCCATCCCGAGGTATTAAATGAAACATTGGAGAAGCGCATGTCCCTGATGCTTTCGCTGTCTGCATCATAAAGCATGATTCCGTGATTTTCCAGACCTATCAGGTATGTATTGTCTCCGTATCGTGGAACTATGTTATTGGGGATCATAGACATTATGTTGAAACCGGCCTTTTTCTCCCCATTTGATTTGCGTATCTTTCCGGTTGATGCATCCCAGATCAGTATACCGTTGTTCGTTGTTCCGATATAGATGTTTCCCTGCTCCTGATCTTCGGCGAAGGTGTTGACGATGTCTTTTGATTCATTTATCAGACCATTCTCCCAGATGTCTTTAACTTCGTTTAGAGTCTTGATGTCTATTAATGTCACTCCTCCCTTATCTGTTGCAATCCATAGTTTTCCCTTGCTGTCCTTGAATGCCCGTGATATGAACTTTGAGGGGAGAAATCTGTTTATCTTGTTCTGTATTTCGAGATCAACCTCGTGACTTTCAGCATTGATGACATATATTCCATGTCCGGAAGAAGTTGCCGCTATCAGTTCTTTCCCTCCGTGATTTATTTCCATGACGGCGGTTATATGCTGGTCAGAATCCGGAACACTCCAGTCTTCCAGGTTTATTTTGGTAAACGTGCTGTATTCTGTGTCAAACTTCTGCAGACCTGCAGAGGTTCCTACCCAGAACGTACCGTTGCTGTCCTCATAGACAGTTCTGACGGTGTTGCTTGCTATTGAATTAGGCTTGGATCTGTCAAATCTGAAGGTTGAGAATTTCATTCCGTCAAATCGTGACAGTCCGTTCTCTGTCGATATCCAGATGAAGCCTTTGCTGTCCTGCATTATCTCATGCACATGGCTGTTTGCGAGTCCGTCAGATGATGTGTAGAGTCTTGCTGTCTGTGCACCGGCTATGATGGATACAGATGCGAGTATTGTTACTGCGAACAGTTTGAAATGTTTCATTTTTTTGTGTTATTAAATTTAGGTGTTGCAAAATTACAATATTTTTTGACTGATTTGTGTAAATGATACATTTTTCTCGAAGAAAAGGTTGTTCTGTTTTTCTTTTATGTATGCTTTTGTATCGTGTTTTTGTTCTTGCTGCAGAATAAATCGGTATATTTGCATATTCTTGCAGAATATTATTAACCAACAATATTAATTTAAACTAACCCGTAATGAAAACAAAACTAAATCGAAAGATTCCTGCGCTTGTTTTCTGTCTGTTGTTAAGTTGCTTCATGGCTTCTGCGCAGCAGTTTACAGCGAAGGGAGTTGTCGTGGACAGCAATGGCGAACCTGTCATTGGTGGTGGAGTTGCTCTTAAGGGCAATGCTACAGTGGGTACGATTACCGACTTGGACGGTAATTTTGCACTTACGGTTCCTGGTGACAATGCAGTACTGGTTGTTTCCTTCATCGGTATGGAGACTATCGAGGTCCCTGTTTCGAGGTCGGCTATGAGAATCGTTCTTAACGATGATGCTCTCATGCTTGAGGAAACCATCGTGGTCGGTTATGGCCAGCAGAAGAAGGCGTCCGTGGTCGGAGCCATCACTCAGACTACCGGTGAGGTTCTCGAAAGAGCAGCCGGAGTCAGCAGTGTCGGTGCGGCCCTTACCGGTAACCTTCCGGGAGTCGTTACTACTCAGAGTACAGGTATGCCTGGTGAAGAAGATCCGAAGATCACAATCCGAAGCGGTTCGTCATGGAACGGCAACGATCCTCTAGTCCTTGTCGACGGTATCGAGCGTCCTATGACATCTGTGGATATTTCTTCAGTAGAGAGCATCTCTGTCCTCAAGGATGCTTCAGCGACTGCAGTCTATGGTGTGAAGGGTGCGAACGGTGTCATCCTCGTGACCACAAAGCGCGGTCAGGAAGGTAAGGCAAAGATCGATGTGAGTTTCAATGCAACAGTGAAGAATCCGTCAAAACTTCCTAATAAGATGGATTCATACGATGCTCTTATGGCAAGAAATGCGTCAGTTGAACATGAACTTGCTGTGATGGGTGCTGACTCATGGGCTTATATCCGTCCTCAGTCTTTTATCGAGAATTATCGTAATCAGACAACTCTTGAGCAGCGTGAACGTTATCCGAACGTTGACTGGCAGAAGGCTCTCTTCAATGATTTTGCGATGGCTTACAATACAAGCATCAATGTCAGCGGAGGTACAAAGTTCGTCAAGTATTTCGCTTCTGCGGACTATATCAACGAGGGTGACCTTTTCAAGGTATATCCGAATGGACGTGGTTATGAATCCGGATATGGTTACGACCGTATCAATGTAAGAAGTAATCTTGATTTCAAGATCACCAATACCACTACCTTGAAGGTTAATCTTTCTGGTTCGAGCGCCAAGAGAGTGGCTCCGACAATGAACTCAACCAATGATATCTGGCAGATTCAGCAGCAGTGGGCCGGTGCATACAATATTGCTCCGGACGTGTTCCTGCCATTGTATTCGGACGGTGCCTGGGGATTCTATCCTGGTGCTACAAATGTTACCAACTCGGCACAGAACCTCTCTGTAGGCGGACAGTATGAGACAACAACCAATCGAATCAATACTGACTTCACTTTGGAGCAGGATCTCGGATTCATTACTGAAGGTCTTTCTTTGAGAGGACTGATCTCTTGGGACAACCAGTTTGTTGAGGCTAATCGTGGTGTTACCGATTCATATAACGACCCTGTCATGAAGTGGATCGATCCGTTGACTGGAAAGGTGTCTTATGATACTCCTACCACACCTTATCACAACTTTGATTACAGTCAGCCTATCAAATGGACTACAGGTGGCGGTCAGGTAAATAACTGGGCTACAATGCGTAACCTTTACTATCAGGGTCAGATCAACTATGCCCGTACATTCGCTGAGAAACATGATGTGACAGCAATGGGCCTTTTCAGCCGTCAGGAGAACGCTACCGGTTCAATGATTCCTATGTATCGTGAGGACTGGGCTTTCCGTGTGACTTATTCTTGGAATAACCGTTACTTTGCAGAGTACAACGGTGCTTACAACGGATCTGAAAAGTTCTCTGATGTAAACCGTTTCGCATTCTTCAATTCAGGTGCCCTCGGATGGATGTTGAGTGAAGAGCCTTTCATGAAATGGTTCCGCGAGAAGAGAATCATCGAGATGCTCAAGGTGCGTGCTTCATACGGTCAGATCGGTGATGATAATGTAAGTCAGAGATGGCTTTATATGTCACAGTGGGCATATGGTGGAAAATCAAACATGTCTCTTACCAGAGAGGACAGCATCTATCAGTGGTATAGAGAGTCTGCTATCGGTAACCCGGATGTGCAGTGGGAGACTGTAACCAAGTTTAATATCGGTATCGACTACTCTATGTTCAAGGGCCTTATTGCCGGTACCCTTGAATTCTTCCAGGATGACCGTACGGACATTCTCGTAAACGGTAGCGACCGTTCGGTTCCAAGTTATTACGGAGCGACTCCTCCTACAGTCAACCTTGGTAGAGTGCGTGCAAGCGGTTATGAACTTGAACTCCGTGTAAACAAGCAGTTTGCAAACGGACTTCGTCTCTGGGGTAACTTCAATATGACACATTCTGAAAATATTATCCTTCAGAAGGATGACCCTCAGATGCGTCCTACCTATCAGAAGGATGCTGGTTTTGCTATCGGTCAGTACAAATCCCACATCGATGCCGGTTTCCTTCAGAACTGGGACCAGGTGTATGGATCTCCAGTACACGATACAAACGACGCACATAAACTTCCTGGCGATTATTATATAGTGGACTTCAACGGTGACGGTGTCGTGGACAACAAGGACTCTGCACCTTATGGTTATACAGGTACACCACAGAACACATATAATGCTACTCTCGGATTCGAGTGGAAGGGTTTCAGTGCATTCGCACAGTTCTATGGCGTTACAAACGTTACACGTGACGTTCCTCTCCAGAGTTTCGGCGGTAAACTCAATACTGTATATGATATGGGTACATGGTGGTCTCCTCTTACACCAAATGCTGATGTAGTGGTGCCTGCATTCAATAGAACCCCTAGTTATAATGATGGTACGCAGTATCTCTTTGACGGTTCATACATACGTCTCAAGAATGTTGAGATTGCGTATACTGCAGCAGGTGGCTGGGTGAAGAAGATCGGTTTGGATTCGTTGAAGATTTTCTTGAACGGAAACAATCTCTGGCTCTGGACCCGTATGCCTGACGACCGTGAAGCAAACCTTTCCGGATATAGCGGAGGCGGTGGAGCATATCCTACAGTGCGTCGTTTCAATCTTGGTGTAAAGATCACCCTTTAATCGATGATGACTATGAACAGAATATTAAAGAATTATATATTTATAGGTTTATCCTTGATGCTGGGATTATCTCTCGTGTCTTGCGAGGCATATCTTGACAAAGAGCCTGAATCTACCGTTTCCGGAGAGACCGCCTTTGTCAATTTCAGAAATTTCCAGGGTTTCATCGAAGAGATCTATAACTGCATTCCTGATAAGGAAAAAGCAAACTGGTGCCCATCATGGAACTGGGGAGACGATGAGGTCTTCAATACTCAGGCCAATGACCGAATGACCAATCAGGTAGACCTCGGTAACTTCCGTGCATGGATGGCATATCCACATAACTGGCTGTATATTCCGGATTCAGATCCTACTGCAACTGGTGACGGCAGCCCTAAGAAACATGGACTCTGGCAGCATTCATGGTATTGTATCCGTAAGGCCAATCTCGGTCTTCAGGCGATTGCCGACGGTAAATTGGTAAATGCGACTGACGAGGAGAGAAAACTCCTTGAAGGTCAGTTGTATTTCTTCCGTGCCTGGTGGCATTTTGAACTTATCAACTGGTTCGGTGGATTACCTTATATTGAAAAGGCTTTCGAACTTAATGATGAGTTCAATCTTCCACGTCTTACTTATCAGCAATGTGCTGACCAGTGTGCTGAAGATTTCCGTATGGCTGCAGACCTGCTCCCTATCAACTGGGATGATACAGATGCCGGTAAGGCTACTTTGAATAAGAATGAACTTCGTATCAATAAGGTCATGGCTCTTGCATACCTTGGCAAATGCTATCTTTGGGCGTCTTCTCCTCTGATGGAGCATGGTGCGCAAACAGGAGGTACAAAGACATATGACTATGACCAGGAATATGCTCAGAAGGCAGCCGATGCTTTGGGAGAACTTCTTGCACTTGTAGAGTCCGGACAGACTCAGTATGCTCTTGCCGAGTTCAACTTTGATGACATTTACAATCATACACGCGCAGCCGGAGCAACATCTGCTTATTCAGATAACTTCTATACAAGAAAGCAGAACTGGAAGCAGCCAGGTACCGTTGAGGCTATATTCCGTGGCCCATCACCTGATTTCAATGCGTCTAACTGGAATACTACAAAGGTATTCGGTCCTAAAGTTGACGGTGTGGTAGAGCAGGATAATGTGATCCATCAGCCTACAGCAAATGCTGTTGAAATGTATGGTATGGCCAATGGTCTTCCTCTGACTCATCCTGAATCCGGTTATGACCCTAAGTTTCCGTTCAAGGATCGTGATCCTCGTTTCTATCATGATATCGTATTTGACGGTTTCAAGTATATCAACGGTGACCCTAAGACATGGGCACATCTTCAGTATTGCCAACTTTACACAGGCGGAAACATGCGTGATGTAGCCCTTGGAAGCCGTACAGGATACTTTATCCAGAAACTCGTTCCTCACACAGCCAATTCTGCTGACCGCGAGTATGACTGGGGATCTGCGCTTCATACATATCTTCCATATCTGCGTCTTGCTGATGTTTATCTCATGTATGCAGAGGCGACTGCTGTTCTCGGAGGACGTGCTGGAAAGTCTGATAAGTGTGACCTTACCTCTGTAGACGCGATAAACAGACTCCGTGACCGTGTTGGTGCAGGACATGTCCATGAAAGTTTTGTCGGTACCGGCTATATGGATGAGATCCGTCGCGAGCGTGCTGTAGAACTTATGTTCGAAGGTCATCGTTTCAATGACCTCCAGCGTTGGCTTCTTCTTACCGAGGCTCCTTATACTGAAAAATATTCTCACGAGTTCACACGTGTAAATGATGCTGCCTGGTATAAGACCAATGACCCTAAAGATGCAGAAGTAGTGGGCTTCACCAGAAAACTTATTGTCGAAAGAAAGTTTGACACCAAGCATTACTGGTTCCCTCTTCCAGACAGTGAAGTATATCTTTATGAGGATTTCCCTCAGAATCCTGGCTGGTAATCGAAAGGAGATAAGTGTATAATTTTAAAAGAATTGAAAATGAAACACAATAAAGCAAGATTCATTCTATATGCAATGCTGCTCGCTTCTCCTTTTACGATGAGCGCCCAGACTGCAGAGAATGATACCACTAGCAGCGAACCGCTTGTCAATGTCGCTTACCGTCAGGTGGCGCAGAGTGACATTCTGGGTGGTGTGGCTGTTCTTGACTACGAGAAGTTGACCGACAAGAACTACAATACCTATAGCCTTGACAACATGCAGGCTTATGTAAGTGGTTTCAACGGCAACTCTTTCTGGGGACTTGATGCAGACAACGATCAGGGATATCTCGTTCTTGTGGACGGTGTTCCTCGTGATGCTAACAATGTCGCTCCTACTGAAATCGCACAGGTCACATTCCTCAAGAGCGCACAGGCTGTCGTTCTTTACGGAAGCCGTGCTGCAAAGGGAGCAATCCTTATCACGACCAAGCGTGCTACAAACGAAGGCCTCAGCGTAAGCGTAAGGGCAAATACAGGTGTTCATGTTGCAAAGGCATTCCCTGAATATCTCAGTGCAGCCGAGTATATGACATTATACAATGAAGCACGTGTCAATGACGGTCTTACTCCGCTTTATTCACAGCAGGAGATCTATAACCATGCTTCAGGCCTTAATCCTTATCGTTATCCGGACGTAAATTACTATTCGTCTGAATACATCAACAAGGCTTATAACCGTACAGATGTCACTGCGGAGATTTCCGGAGGTGGACAGCGTGCCCATTTCTACAGCAACGTAAGTTACTACAATCAGGGTGATTTCCTCAAGGTTGGAGAGGGTGCAAACAACAACACCAGCCGTTTCAGCGTACGTGGTAATGTGGATGTGAACATCAGTGACTATGTCAAGGCGCATATTAATGCAAGTACAACATTCTATGACTCTTATTCTGCAAAAGGAAATTATTGGAGTACAGCGGCAACAATGCGTCCTAACTTCCCTCAGCATGCGGCACCTCTTATTCCTGTTGACATGATCGATCCTAATGCTCTTGCAGCGTGGGAACTCATCAATGCTTCAGGAAACATCATCGATGGAAAATATTTCCTTGCCGGAACGAAGGAGAATGCTACAAATGTATTTGCAGATATGTATGCTGCAGGAAGAAGCAAGTGGACAAGCCGTCAGTTCCAGTTCGATACAGGAATTGACATAGACCTTCAGAATGTCCTCAAAGGCTTGACCTTCAGGACTAACCTAGCAATGGACTATGCTACGTCATACTCTACTTCATATGACAATACCTATGCAGTATATACTCCTACATGGTCGAATTATAATGGCAAGGATGTAATCGTTGCCCTTACAAAAGAAGGTGTAGACCAGAAACCGGGTAATCAGAACATTGGTGGCAGTACAGCGAACATGACCATTCTGGTCAATGCTATGCTTGACTATAAGAGAACATTTGCCCAGAAGCATAACGTAAGTGCAATGCTCGTTGCTGCCGGATTCCAGCAGACACTTTCCGGAACCTACCATAGAGTTTCAAGTGCAAATCTCGGTGTTCAGGCAACTTATAACTACGACCATCGTTATTATGTTGATTTCAGTGGTGCTCTTGTACATTCTGCTAAACTTGCACCTGGTCACAGAAAGGCATTCTCTCCTTCTCTTACATTAGGATGGAGACTTAAGAACGAGTCTTTCCTCAAAGATGTAGAAGGTGTTGACGATCTTACCTTGTCATTCTCCGGCAGTATTGTCAATCAGGACATCGACGTATCAGATTACTATCTTTACGCACAGTTCTGGAAGACCGATAACTATGGATACGAATGGAATGACGGTAATCTTTCTCAATATGTGACATCTGTCCGTGTGCAGAATGAGGATCTGACATTTGTAAAACGCAAGGAAGTTTCTGCCAATGTAAGTGCATCATTCTTTGACAGGGCTCTGGCAATCGATGCTACATATTTTGTACAGTCGATGGACGGTTATCCTGTAAGAAACATCAGTTCGTGGCCGTCGCATCTCTATACTGGTTATCCTGACCAGACCTTCATCCCTTATTTCAACTATAACAGCAACTTCCGTCAGGGTTTTGATGTAAGTGTAAACAGTTATAAGAAGTTTGGTGACTGGGAGATCAATGTCGGTGCTAACCTTACCGCTTATAATACTATGGCTTCAAAGTATGATGAGGTTTATACTGACCATAGGAAGCGTGAAGGCAAGCCTGTCGACGGTATCTGGGGTTATGAGTGTGCAGGTATATTCCAGTCGCAGGAAGAAATCGATGCGTGGGCTGCACAGAAACTTGGTAGTAAGGTCCGTCCTGGTGACCTTAAGTATGTAGACCAGAACGGTGACAATGAGGTGAACGCAGACGACCAGATATTCCTCGGAAAAGGCGGATGGTATGGAAACCCGATCACTGTGGGTCTGAATTTCTCGATCAAGTACAAGAGTTTCACTCTCTTTGCTCTCGCAACAGCCGGCGCTGGCGCATATGGAGTAAAGAACAGTTCATACTATTGGATCGACGATCAGGATAAATATTCCGCTGTTGTTCGTGACCGTTGGACTAAGGAGACTGCCGCTACTGCCACATATCCTCGTCTGACTGTAACAGAAGGCGCAAACAACTTCGTGACTTCAGATTTCTGGATGTACAAGACAGACCGCATTGACCTGGCAAAGGTTCAGTTGACTTATGATATGCCTCAGTCAGTTCTCAAGAACAACAAGGTCATCAAGGGATTCTCTGCTTATCTCAGCGGAAGCAATCTTCTTACCATCTCTCCAGAGTGGAAGCACATGATTACGAATGTAGGCTCTGCTCCTCAAACTCGTTTCTACAATCTCGGAGTTAAGTTTGTATTCTAATGATTTAAATTACAGAGCAATGAAAATTAATAAAATATTGATTCTCGCGGTTCTTGCTTGTGCTTTTTCGGCTTGTACGGATCTTTTCAATCCTGCAGTGGAAAATGCACAGACAGAGGAACAGATGTTCAAGGACGCTTCTTCAGCCCAGGGAGTCCTTGGCTATGCATATGCCAATCTGCCGTTTGAGACAAAGAGTACTACAGATATTGCTACAGATGATGCTGTCACCAATGATCTTGATAATGCATATAGAAGGATGTCTCAAGGTACTTGGGCTGCAAATAATGACCCTCTGTCTCAGTGGCAGTCGCGCAGGATTGCGATTCAGTATATGAACCTCTTCCTGAGCCATGTGAATGAAGTCGAATGGTCAAAGGAGACTACACGACAGACAATGTTTGTTGACAAACTCACTGGCGAAGCCTTGGCTCTCCGTGCGTTGAATATGTACTATCTTCTCAGGAACCATTCCGGATGGACTGCAGATGGCCAACTCCTGGGTGTTCCGATTATCCTTGAACCAGAAGGATTCGGCTCTGATTTCGATCAGCCGCGTGCAACTTTCAAGGAATGCGTTGATCAGATGTATGAAGATCTTGATAAGGCGATAGAACTTCTTCCGTTTGATTATGTGAATCCGAAGACTACTCCGAATTCAGCGATCCCTCAAAAATATCAGGATCTTGGAGTCAAGGATATCGGCGAGTATGCTGTCGTATTCGGTGATTCTTTCAATGGACGAATCAGCGGCCGTATAGCGCAGGCGATAAAAGGTCTTACTGCCCTTCTTGCAGCCAGCCCTGCTTATGCTGCTGGTTCAGGTGTTACATATGCTGATGCTGCTGATGAGATTGCAGTCGTATTGAATACCATAAACGGTGTGTCTGGTGTTGACAAGACAGGATACAAGTGGTTCATGGAGAAGTCGACGATCAACAACCTTGCTTCAGGTGCATGTCCTCCGGAAATACTTTGGAGAGGCAGCAAGAACAACGGTACTGAAGACTATGCTTTCGGTATTTCACAGGAGAGGGATAATTATCCTCCTACACTCTACGGAAGAGGACGCATCAATCCTACCCAGAACTTTGTTGATGCATTCCCTATGGCTGACGGTACCCCGATTGCAGAGTCTGCTGACTACAATCCGAACAATCCATATGAAGGACGTGACCCTCGTCTTGCTGAATATGTGATCTATAACGGTGCAAAATACGCAGGAGCAACCATAAATACAGGTCTGAATTCTACAGATAACAATGGTCTCAATAAGATTGCGACCTCGACCCGCACAGGTTATTATCTCCGTAAACTTCTTCGTGACGACTGTAATGCCAATCCTTCTTCGACCAATCCTCAGTACCATTATCCTGTGTATATCCGTTATACGGAACTCTTCCTCGGATATGCTGAGGCAGCAAATGAGGCCTGGGGCCCGACAGGTGCAGGAACCCATGGTTACAGCGCATACGATGTCATCAAGGCGCTCCATGATAGAGCCGGTGTCGGTAATGCTTATCTTGACAGCATTTCAAGCGACAAGGACAAGATGCGTGAACTCATCCGTAATGAGAGACGTATAGAACTCAGTTTTGAAAACAAGCGTTTCTGGGATATGCGCCGTTGGAATCAGGATATTACTGAGCCAGCAATGGGCGTGAAGATAGAACAGGAAGGTGGAGCCCTTAAGTATACTGAATTTGAGGTGGAGCCTCGCAGTTATAAGGATTATATGTATTACGGACCAATACCTGAATTGGAGGTTCTCAAGTGGAGCAACCTTGATCAGAACAAGGGTTGGTAATGAGATGTTTGTGGAATTTTAATTTTAAGAAAAATGAAATTAAATAATATTGTAAGAATCTTGCTCGCCGGAAGTGCCATGTCACTTCTTGCGTCTTGCCACAACAAGGAGCAGATCTTTCCGGACTACGACGGCGGTATCACAGCATATTTTGCATATCAGTATCCGGTAAGAACTATTGTCCTTGGCGAGTCCGAGACTTTCGATACTACTCTTGACAATGAGGGTAAGTTCACGATTTACGGTACCATGGGTGGTGCATATCAGGGCAAGGATATAGTAATCGATATTGAAGTGGATGAGACTTTGACAGATAATCTCTACTTCGATGCTCAGTGTACAAGTCCGGTAAAGGCACTGCCTGAGACACATTATAATCCGATCGCAACACGACTTGAGTATGGTGGAAGCCATATGGGAGGAGTTGAGGTACAACTTACTGATGCGTTTTTTGCAGATCCTGATGCCATCAAGAATACTTATGTCGTTCCTGTAAAGATGACAAAGATAGTCAAAGGTGCCGATCAGATTCTGACTGGTAAGCCATATGTGGAGGTCGAGAACGAACCGGTGGTGAGAACTGACGCTTCTTTGTGGAAAGTTCAGCCTAAGGACTTTACCCTTTATGGTGTCAAGTTTATAAATAAGTGGGACGGAAGTTGGCTTCGCCGTGGTGTGGACGTGATTTCAGGTCAGGATGCCGGAACGATTGTCCGTCACAAGCAGTATGTGGAGAATGATGAGGTCGTATTCCTTACCACCGAATCTCTTAATTCGGTATCATTCCCTATGACGACAAAGGTACAGGTTGATTATACAGCCCTGGCTGACGGCGGAAATGGACTCACTGTCGGACAATCAACTGCGCAGACAAATGTTTGGGATGCGCAGGTATGGTACAATCTTGCCGCACCTTTGAAGTCCGGAGTCAATTATACTCTTAAATTCATGGCAAGGGCAACATCCAACTATGATGGAGGCATCTGGTTCCAGGATTCAACAGATGCTGAAGGACAGGAGTATGGTCCGATTTGCAATTACACGACCCAATGGGCGGAGAAGACATTTGTTTTCCAGGTTACCGGTTCTGCAAAGAATAAG
>JAZRGY010000066.1:0-1649 GCA_045644485.1 Candidatus Cryptobacteroides sp.
GAGGGTACGGTTGAACTTCCGTCCTCGGAGCAGTCTTTCGTTAAAGCGGAAGTTGAGTTCCTTATCTTCAAGGGCGTCCAGCATATAGGTTACCTTCGCCCTCATTTTTCTTGATGTGACCAAAGAAGTGATGGCAGACGATATTACTATCGCTGCCAGAACAATCAATATGACGGTTATGGTTGTCATCAGATATTATACTTCTTAAGTTTTGCGTAAAGTGTAGGACGGCTGATTTCCAGTGACTTTGCTACCATAGACAGATTACCTCCAAAACGTGCCATAGCAGCGCGGATTGCTTTTTCCTCCGTCTCCTCAAGCGTGTCTGTGCTTGATACTTCGATAGATCCGGATACCCTTGCTGGAACAATCTCTATGTCTGCAGCAGCCAGAAGTTCACTCTCGGAAAGAATGACAGCCTTCTCGATGCAGTTGGAAAGTTCACGGATATTGCCGCTCCATGAATGTCCCTTCAGGAGTTCTGCAGCATCTGCGGAAATTCCGCTGACGCTTCTTCTGTATTTCTCAGCAAACTTCTTCACGAACATCTCTGCCAACGGAAGAATCTCATCAGTCCTTTCCCTCAGGGCAGGGAGGTGGAGTTCGAATGTATTGATCCTATAGTAGAGGTCCTGACGGAATTCTCCGTTTGCAACCATCTGCTTCAGATCCTTGTTTGTAGCACAGATGAGCCTGATGTCCACTGGTATGGACTTGTCGTCTCCGACTCTTGTGATGCATCTGTTCTGAAGAGCACGCAGCAGTTTTGCCTGCAGATGCGGCGGTATGTTTCCGATCTCGTCAAGGAAGAGTGTGCCTCCGTTTGCCTGTTCAAACTTGCCGACATGGTCTGCGTGAGCATCAGTAAATGCGCCTTTCATATGGCCGAAGAGTTCGCTCTCGAAAAGGGTTTCGGTGATTGCTCCTGCATCTACGCATACCATAGGTCTGAGAGATCTGTCCGACATCCTGTGGATCTCACCAGCCAGCACATCCTTTCCGGTACCGTTCTCACCGGTGATCAGCACAGTGGCGTCGGTCGCAACGGCCTTATCGACCATCTGTCTGATGGCAGTCATCGCCGGACCCTTTCCCCAATACATCTTCATGGAAGAAGGAGGAACAACAGTCTTTACTTCCTTGTTTCTGCCGTTATATGCATTCTTCAGGGTCTCTATAAGTTTTTCATTATCCCAAGGCTTCACAATGAAGTCAAATGCTCCTCGCTTCATTCCTTCTACTGCCAATTGGATGTCAGCATATGCAGTAAAGAGAACAACCTCAGTTTCGGGAGTGCGCTTCTTGATCTCCGAAAGCCAATATAAGCCTTCGTTGCCCGTATTTATGTCGGTGTGGAAGTTCATGTCCAGCAGCACGACATCAGGACGAAAGTCGGCCATCTTTGTCACCAGTTCCTTCGGTGACGGGATCAGTTCCACCTGCGAGAAATGCAGCGGCAGCAGCACCTTCAGTGCCGCCCTGATTCCGCTGTTGTCATCCACAACCAATATTTTCGCTTTGCTTTTTGCCATAGATTATTCTGCGTTGTTTATCTTCCAGAGAGCCATAGGGTGTTCCTTGATTCTTTCAATGATTTCACCATCATCAAATAGAAGTTCCGGCTTGTATTCACCTTGATTAAACGAATC
>JAZRGY010000067.1:0-19390 GCA_045644485.1 Candidatus Cryptobacteroides sp.
ACCGGCTCCTTGAGGTTACCTCCGGCAGGGGATACAGTACCGATGAATGTCACTGCTCCTGTCTGTCCGTTATTGAGAATGACCATACCTGCACGTGCGTAGAAGTTGGAGATGATTGCAGAAAGGTCTACAGGGAATGCATCTGCTCCAGGAAGTTCCTCCATACGGTTCGACATCTCACGGAGTGCCTGAGCCCAACGTGATGTGGAGTCTGCCAGGAGAAGGACCTTGAGACCCATTGCGCGGTAATATTCGCAGATTGTCATCGCTGTGTATACGGTCCCCTCACGGGCTGCAACCGGCATGTTGGAAGTGTTACAGATGATGGTGGTACGTTCCATCAGGTGGCGTCCTGTGTGAGGGTCGATGAGTTCAGGGAACTCTGCGAAAATCTCCACTACCTCGTTTGCACGCTCTCCGCAGGCTGCCATGAGGATCACATCCGCGTCACCCTGCTTTGCGATAGCATGCTGGAGCACTGTCTTTCCACATCCGAACGGACCAGGGATGAAGCCTGTACCTCCCTCTGCGATAGGATTGAAGGTGTCGATTGCGCGCACACCTGTCTCCATTATCTTTGAAGGTCTTGGTTTTTCCTTGTAACCCTTTATCGCAACCTTTACCGGCCATTTCTGCCACATTGTCACGTTTACATCTTCTCCGGAAGTGTCGGTGAGTACTGCCACGACCTTGTCGATGTTGTACTGTCCTGCTTCCACAACTGATTTTACAGTATATTCTCCCTTGAATGCAAACGGAACCATGATCTTGTGAGGAAGCCATCCTTCCTTCACTTCTCCAAGCCAGTCAGCAGCAACAACCTTGTCTCCCGGTTTTGCGATAGGGGTGAAGTCCCATAGTTTTTCGTGGTTCAGAGGATCTGTGTATTCTCCTCTCTTGAGGAATACTCCAGTCATTGTCGTGAGGTCGTTCTGAAGACCGTCATAACTGTTTGAGAGAAGGCCTGGGCCGAGGGTAGCCTCGAGCATCCTGTCTTCGAACTCCACGGTATCACCGTTCTTGAGTCCACGGGTACTTTCGAACACCTGCACAGCAGCGTTCTTTCCATTTACCTTGATGACCTCGGCCATGAGTTTTGTGTCTCCTACGGTGATGTAACAGATTTCATTCTGCGACACCGGGCCGTTCGCCTCTACAGTCACAAGGTTGGATACGATACCCGTAACCTTTCCTGTTGTTTTCATATTGTTTTGATTTATTAATTGCATTTAGATCCTTCGCTGGTGCTCAGGATGACATTCGTCATTTCTCGTTATACTCGACACCCTTGAATGTGCCTCTTACTTCATCGACGAGTCTCTTGAACATTTCACGTCCGGTCTTTTCGTCGAGGATGAGCCATCTGCGGATTATCATCATCTTTGCCGTTACTCCAAGTATCTTGTCAAAGTTGAGATAATCGAAAAGGGTGAGTTCGTCGATCTTTTCCCAATAGAGGTCATCGATGCCTCGTTCTCTGGAAAGGATGTCATTTCCTTCAAGGATGGCCTGCAGTCTGGCAGTTTCCTTGAATTCCGGTTCTTCCCTTTCAAGCCCTGTGTCTTCTGCCTCCGGGCCCCTCATGCTGAGAACGTTCTTTTCAGCGTCTCTTCCAAGAGCCTGGTTCAGATACCTGACCTTCTGGTTGCGTACATTGAGATCGAACTGGAAGAACTCCCTGATGAATCCGATCCTGTATGCAAGCGCTTCCTTATAGAAATCCAGGCCGATCTGGTCCTTGTCGAATCCCTTGATTATGAAATCCATGACCACATTGTCCTTTTCGGACAGAAGTTCACGCATCTGCTCAAGGTAATCGTCAAGGCTCTTCTCTCCCTGTCTCCAGTCTGGTGTGAAGTCCGGAAGTCCTGCTATGATGTATACGTAATTGTTCATTATCCGAAGAGAATCTTCTTTGTTGCCGGTCTGAGATATTCTGCGATAAGTTCGTTGAAGGTTTCGTCAGTGAAACTTACGAAATATCCTCCGTCCTTAGGGCCGATCTTGAATCCTCCGCTGACTTTCTTAGAGAATGATGCCTCCACGCCTGAATTGAGAATCTTTGCAAGTTCGGCAGTTGCAAACGGTTCAAGTTCCTTCTGAAGACTTTCAGGAAGAATGAGAGCGAGGTCCATCGGACCTTCTGTTGTGAATTTGACAGCAACGGCCTTGATGAGTTCCTTTACGAAATCTGCTGAAGCAAGTGCCTTCTTTACCGGTTCTTCAGTCATTTTTCCGACAACAAGAGTCTCGATATCCTTCTTGGTCGCAGCCAGGCTCTGGTTTGAAGCCATCCTGATGTCAGATGATACCTTTGACTTGATCTCGTCAGCCTGCTTCTGTGCAGCAGCGACAATCTGTGCTGCTTCTGCCTGTGCCTTGGATACCATTTCCTCCGCCTGCACCTTTGCCTTTGCAAGAAGTTCTTCTCCTTCCTGCTTGCCTTTTGACAGACCCTCATTGTAAAGTTTGTCTGTCAATTCCTGCAATTTGTTCTGCATGTCTATATGTGTTTATGTTTTGTGTATTAATTATTTTATATCCATTCTTGCAAAAATAGTGATAAAACATAGACTTATCAACCTTTTTGACCACAAAATGAAATCAATCTTCCATAAAATCAGAAGCATTCTTTAAGTATCTGTACGATATTGTCTGTTTTGCCCATTGTGTAGAAATGAACAGCGGGTACCCCGTGTGCTATGAGGTCCTTGCACTGCATTGTACACCATTCTGTTCCAATATTATAGGCTGCTTCCTTGTCCGTTCCTGTTGCTTTCATCGCCTCTGTCAGTTCCAAAGGTATGTCCAGCGAAAAGGCCTCGGGAAGGGTACTGATCTGTCTTGCCGTGGAGAGCGGTTTCAGACCGGGAATAATAGGGACTGTTATTCCTGCAGCGCGACATTTTTCCACAAAGTCATAATAGACCTGATTGTCGAAGAACATCTGAGTTATGATGTAGTCTGCACCTGCATCTGTCTTCTGCTTGAGGTTGGCGATGTCAGTCTCCATGTTAGGTGCCTCGAAGTGCTTCTCCGGGTATGCGCCTACACCGATGCAGAAGAATCGGTCTTCTGTGTCCAGCCCCCTGCTTCTTCTGTATGAACTGCTTCCCTGATAGTTCCTTATGCCTTCCACCAGTTCGCTTGCATATCTGTATCCTCCCGGGGTGGGAGTGAACCTCTTTTCTCCCGTCATGCTGTCGCCGCGAAGTGCCAGGATGTTGTTTATGCCCAGGAAAGCCAGATTGTCCAGACGGCTTTCAATCTCCTCTGCAGTGTTGCCTCCGCAGATCAGGTGGGGAACTACATCCACATCATATCTCGACATTATGGCGGCACATACGGTTGTCTCGTTGATTCGGTTGCGTATAAGATGGCGGCTGAATGTGCCGTCCGCTTCCTGACGGAATTCGAATTCGTCCCTATGACTGGTCACATTGATGTATTTAGGGTTGAACTCCATGAATGGCGCGATGCTCTCAAGAAGTTCATCCTTCGTGATGCCCCTCAGGGGCGGTACTATCTCAAGCGATGGGAATGCCTTTGTGCTTGAAGCCAGGATTTCAGATACCTTCATATGTCTTTATCATTTAAGTAGATGGCCTAGGAATCTGCGGGCAGTTCCCTCATCCATTCCTCGCCTTTGCGAATATTCGTCGTATTGTTCGCGGCTGATTCTTCGTATTTCGCCGTATTTTGCTTCAGGATGCATTATGATGAATCCGCAGATGCTTGCTTCCGGTATCATCGCATAACTTTCCGTCAATCTGATTCCAAGGCTGAACTTTCCTGACAGCATCTTCATTATGTCGCCCTTCAATGTGTGGTCGGGGCAACTCGAATATCCTGCAGCGGGTTTGATGACCTTGATGTCGTTATGTGAGGTGCGGAGAATCTCTTCATCCAACCATTTGGATGCAGCCTCTGCGAGAGTCATCCTGACAGTCTTGGCTATCAGGTCTTCGTATTTGTTTGAACATGCAGGACAGCAGCAGCCCTCCTCGTGTGCAGTATTCTTTGCTTTTACACATACGGAGAAGACTCCGAAAGGAGACCTGTGTGCGGAGTCCTGCGGTGCAATGAAGTCGCACAAGGATCTCATCTGCCCATACTCCTGACGCAGCATCGGTACGCTGATTTCATCCGTAATGATGGTCTTTCCGTCCGTGTATGCTCCAAGGAAACGTGCAGATACCTTTATTGTGTAATTTCCGAGTGCCAGTTCCTCCTCTGCATCCTGCCTTAACTGCATGAGTTCCATAGCCTCTGCTGAAACGCTTCCGTATTTGACTCCCCATATGGCGTAGAACATCTTCCAGTCAAAGTAAGGCAGTACATCCTCTGCTGTAAGTTCCCTTGCCGGAATATCATCCGGCATAAGCACATCTGATGGTCCTGTCAGAATCGGCCTTGACTCGTTCTCTCCGTTATCAGGAATTACCTCATCCTTGTTGTATAAGGCTCTGATCTTTTCCTGCTCTCTGTGCTGTTCATCTTCGAATGCATTTCTGTCCATCATGCATTTCTTTGCCATTACGGCTGCAGCAGATGCGTCCGCTCCATGGAAGACATGGTCATATATCGGAGCCAGTTTAACTGCTGTATGGAGTGCAGAGGTCGTGGCGCCTCCTACAAGCAGTGGTGTGCTCATATTCCGGAATGCCATCTCTCTGCAGATTTCCTCCATCTGATACAGAGAGGGCGTGATCAGACCGCTTACAGCGATGATATCTGCTCCGATTCGTTCCGCTTCTGCGAGGATGTGTTCCTTATCCACCATCACTCCAAGGTCATGAACCTCAAATCCATTACATGTGAGCACTATTCCGGTAATGTTCTTTCCGATGTCGTGGACATCTCCCTTGACTGTCGCAATGACGACTTTCGGACGCTCTGTGTTGCGGTCATCATTGTTCATGAAAGGTTCCAGAATATCGACTGCGTCCCTCATTATCTTTGCGGACTTTACCACCTGTGGCAGGAACATCTTTCCTTCTCCGAACAGGCCTCCAACCGTGTCCATTCCGGTCATCAGAGGACCTTCTATGACTGCTATGGCACTTCCGTATTGTTCCAGAGCCTCCTTGATGTCATCCTCAAGTCCGGCTGCGGAACCTTTGACAAGAGCATCTGTAAGTCTTTCTTCAAGAGATGGCCTATGGTGACATCTGCAATTGTGGTCATGACATCCGCATGTTGCCGTATCTGTATGGGTGTCTTTATGTACGGTCTCATCTTTCATTCTGGAAGCCTTGTCGACAAGTCTTTCTGTTGCCTGCGGGTCTGTATCGAAAATTACATCTTCGACACATTTGAGAAGTTCGGGCTCGATGTTGTCGTAGATCTGGAGCATTGACGGGTTTACGATCGCCATGTCAAGACCTGCCTTGATCGCATGGTACAGGAAGGCTGAATGCATGGCTTCGCGTACAGCGTTGTTGCCTCTGAACGCAAATGACAGATTGGATACACCACCGGATGTTAGTGCTCCAGGAAGGTTTTTCTTTATCCATCTTACGGCTTCAATGAAGTCTATGGCATATCTGGAATGCTCCTCGATACCGGTTCCTATGGAAAGGATGTTTACGTCGAAAATGATGTCTTCGGCACTGACACCGGCCTCTTCTGTGAGAAGTCTGTAGGCCCTTTTGCAGATTTCGATCTTGCGGTCGTATGTGACAGCCTGTCCGTTCTCATCAAAAGCCATGACAACCATTGCTCCTCCGAGTGACTTTATTGTTCTTGCCTTTTCTACAAATGAATTTGGGCCTTCCTTGAGACTTATCGAATTGACAATGCATTTGCCTTGGGCGTTTTTCAGACCGGCGAGCAGAGTCTCCCAATGTGACGAATCTATCATCAACGCAGCCTTTGCCACAGAGGGGTCGTTTGAGATGTACCGTACGAAACGTTCCATCTCTTTGGTGCTGTCCAGCATTGCATCATCCATGTTGATGTCGATGACGGATGCTCCGTCTTCGATCTGCTTTGCGGCGATCTGAAGACCCTCATCATATTTACCTTCTGATATGAGTCTGGCGAATTTGCGCGAACCTGCCACATTGGTCCTTTCACCCACATTTGTGAAATTGCTATGCTTTACGTCTAATACGACTGCCTCCAGTCCGCTTACTTTCAGGATTTTGTCTGGGGATTGTCCGGCTTTTACTGGTATAGGGCGCGGCTCTATGCCGTTGAGGGCTTTAGCGATTGCCCTTATATGGTCAGGCGTCGTGCCACAGCATCCTCCTACGATGTTTACAAGTCCTCGTGTGGCCATTGTCCTTACCTGCGCAGCCATTTCTTCAGGACTCTGGTCATATCCTCCCATCTCGTTGGGAAGTCCTGCATTAGGATAGCAACTTACTGCGCATCCGCACCATCTGTTCACTTCCTCTATCACTGGCAGAAGTTCTGCTGCTCCTAGAGAGCAGTTAAGGCCGAAGGCCATGATAGGGTAGTGGCTTACTGCCGTGTAGAATGCTTCAAGAGTCTGACCTGTAAGCGTTCTTCCGCTTCTGTCTCCCACAGATACGGAAATCATTACCGGTACATTTGTCTCGGCAGAACAGTCAGCGACAGCAGAAAGCGCAGCCTTGACATTCAGGGCGTCGAAACATGTCTCGATAAGGAGGATGTCTGCACCGCCGCGTATGAGAGCATCTGCCTGTTGGCGGTATGCCTGGTACATGTCGTCGAATGAATATAGCCTGAATGCAGGGTCGGACACATCAGGTGAAAGTGAAAGAGACTTTGATGTAGGTCCCATACTGCCGGCTACCCATACCTTTCTCTCCAGTCCCACTGATGCGGCCACTGCCTCAGCCTCGTCTGCCGCCTCTCTTGCTATACGTGCACCTTCATATGCCATCTGCGCAGCGAAACTCTCGCATCCGTATTCAGCCTGTGAGATTGCATTTGCGCTGAAGGTATTGGTCTCTATTATATCGGCTCCTGCCGCTATGTATTCCTTGTGAATGGACTTGATTATGTCAGGACGTGTAAGGTTCAGACATTCCGTATTGCCCTTGAGTTCCTTCGTACAACCAGAGAACGGGCCACTGTGGTAGTCTGCCTCGTCAAGTCCCTGTTTCTGAATCATGGTGCCCATCGCACCATCCAGTATCAATATCTTGTCTTTCAGATTTATCATAACACACAAAGGTAATCATATTTTTCGATATGATTACCTTTGTATAATATAGTATGTTATCGGTTTATCCCAGGAAACTGAGGAGGATTCCGGCAGCAACTGCCGAACCGATCACGCCTGCCACATTCGGAGCCATGGCATGCATGAGAAGGTGGTTGTTCTTATCGAACTCACGACCAACATTCTGTGATACTCGTGCTGCGTCAGGTACTGCTGATACTCCTGCGTTTCCGATCAGAGGATTGATCTTTCTACCCTCCTTGCAGAAAAGATTCATGAATTTTACAAAGAGGACTCCGCAAATTGTTGCAATAACAAATGAAAGAAGTCCGAGAAGGAAGATCTTGATGGAGTCTCCAGTGAGGAACTCATCTGCCTGAGTAGAACATCCTACTGTTATACCGATGAGGATTGTCACTACGTCGATGAGCGGTCCTCGTGCTGTCTCTGCGAGTCTCTTTGTGACTCCGCTTTCCTTGAGAAGGTTTCCGAAGAAGAGCATGCCGAGCAGAGGCATTCCGGAAGGTACTATCATTGCTGTCAGGATGAAGCCTACGATAGGGAATATTATCTTTTCCTTTTGGCTGACCGGTCTTGGAGCAGCCATACGGATTAGTCTTTCCTTCTTTGTTGTGAGAAGAAGCATTATTGGGCGCTGAATGACAGGTACCAAAGCCATGTAAGAGTATGCGGAAACCGCGATTGCTCCCATCTGGTGAGGTGCCAGTTTTGACGACAGGAAGATGGCTGTCGGACCGTCTGCTCCTCCGATGATGCCGATTGCACCGGACTCGGCAGGAGTAAATCCCATATGCAGGGCAATTATATATGCTCCGAAGATTCCTATCTGTGCAGCGGCGCCGATAAGCATCAGCCTAGGCTGTGAAATCAAGGCTGAGAAGTCTGTCATTGCTCCGATACCAAGGAAGATCAGAGGAGGATACCAACCGGTCTGTACTCCTTGGTAAAGTATGTTCATGACGGAGCCTTCTTCGTAGATACCGATGTTCAATCCTGATACGAACGGAATGTTTCCGATGATCATACCAAATCCGATCGGTATGAGTAGGAGTGGCTCCCAGTCTTTTACGATTGCAAGAGTTATGAAGATTATTCCGATTGCAATCATGATCAGGTGCTGTCCTGTCATGTTTGCAAATCCGGTATAACCCCAGAACTGCTGCAGGCTTTCGAATATTGTATTCATATTATCCGATTGTTACGATTGGAGCACCTTCGAGGACAGAATCGCCCTTTGCTACATTGATCGCGGTCACTGTACCGTCGTGAGTCGCTTCAATCGAGTTTTCCATCTTCATTGCTTCGAGAACGGCGACTTCCTGACCGGCCTTTACAGCATCTCCTACATTTACCTTTACGGCAATGATCACTCCTGGAAGAGGAGAAGTCACAGCCTTTCCTGCTCCTGATGGCGCTGGTGCCGGAGTTGCGGCAGGAGCCGCAGCGGGTGCTGCAACAGGTGCCGAAACAGGTGCCGCCACAGGAGCCTGGGCAGGAGCCTCTTCAAGTTCTACCTGATATGCTGTGCCGTTTACTGTCACTGATGCATTCTTGCCTTCTACTGAGTTGATGGCAACATCGTACTGGTTGCCGTTGATCTTGAATTTATAAGTTTTCATTGTTATTTTCTTCTGATGGTGATTACGTAACTTTCCATATCGTGTACCGTGTCGTTGAGATACTGGTGCATCGCCATACCGATGGCTGCATATACTTCTCCGTTCATTTCCTGGTCGAGAGCAAGTGCGATTGCCGCTGCAATCTCTTCGGAAGGGCTATCTTCGGTTTTTCCGGCTTTTGTTCCCTTAGGTTTTCTTTTAGGAAGATTTATCTTTATCTGACCTGACGAAATCTTTCCGATGAAGGTGTATGCGAAATATAGTATGACCAAGGCGACAAATACCACTGTGACAGATACGAGTGTGATGATGGCTCCATGTGGATCCTTCATCAGCATGTCCGCACTTTTCTCAGCGACAGTCGGAGATGTCTGTAATAACATAAAACTGTTCATGGTCTACTTGGTTATAAAGGAAGGTTGTCATGTTTCTTCCAAGGATTCTCCTGAGTCTTGCCGGCTAGTTGCTCGAGTGCCCGGATGACACGGAAACGTGTGTTGCGAGGCTCGATCACGTCATCTATATAGCCATATGATGCTGCATTGTATGGATTGCAGAAGAGGTCGTTGTACTCTTTAGCATCAATGTTCTTGAGGATTTCAACAGCACCTTCCGCTCCCATCACTGCGATGTTAGCCGATGGCCATGCATAGTTTATGTCTCCTCTCAACTGCTTGCAACTCATTGTGATATGTGCTCCACCATATGATTTTCTCAGAGTTACTGTGATCTTCGGAACAGTCGCTTCTCCATAGGCATAAAGAAGTTTTGCGCCGTTGGTGATGATGCCGCCGTATTCCTGCTGGGTTCCGCAGAGGAATCCCGGTACGTCGACCAATGTCACCAGAGGAATGTTGAATGCGTCGCAGAAGCGGACGAAACGTGCAGCCTTTCTTGACGCATTGATGTCGAGCACACCTGCAAGAATCTTCGGCTGATTTGCAACGATACCGACAGAACGACCGTTCATGTGGGCAAATCCGACTATTATGTTCTTTGCCCAACTCTGATGCACTTCCAGGAATTTACCGTCATCTACGATACTTCCTATTACCTGATACATGTCGTAGGCCTTGTTCGGATTGTCCGGAATGATGTCGTTGAGAGCGTCATCGACGCGACCTGCGGGGTCAAGGGTTTCTGCAAACGGAGCCTCTTCCCGGTTGTTTGAAGGAAGGAAACCGAGAAGGGTACGGATGGTCTGGATGCCTTCCTGCTCGTTTTCTGCCGCAAAGTGGGCCACTCCGCTCTTTGATGCATGTACGCTTGCTCCTCCAAGTTCTTCCTGAGTGACGGTTTCTCCCGTAACGGCCTTCACGACATTAGGACCTGTAAGGAACATATATGAGGTGTCCTTGACCATTACAGTAAAGTCTGTAAGGGCAGGGGAGTATACCGCTCCACCGGCACATGGTCCGAATATTCCTGAAATCTGAGGTACCACTCCAGAGGCAAGGATGTTTCTTTCGAAGATTTCTCCATAACCGGCGAGAGAACAGATACCTTCCTGTATGCGTGCTCCTCCTGAGTCATTCAGCCCGATGAACGGTGCTCCGTTGCGTACTGCCATGTCCATGACCTTGCTGATCTTCATCGCCATGGTTTCTGACATGGAACCGCCGCTTACAGTGAAATCCTGGGCTGACACATATACCAGACGGCCGTCTATGGTTCCCATTCCGGTAACGACTCCGTCTCCGTCAAATTTTGTGTTCTCCATTCCGAAGTTTGTGCAGCGATGCTGTACGAACATGTCGAACTCCTCGAAACTGCCTTCGTCAAGAAGCATAGCGAGTCTCTCCCTTGCGGTGAGTTTCCCTTTCTGGTGCTGTGCGTCGATCCTCTTCTGACCGCCACCTAAACGCGCAGATGCCCTGCGCTCTACCAGTTCCTTGATTTTTTCCTGTTGAATGCTCATATGAATATTGAGTGAGTAGGGTTATTCAAAAACTTAATCTCCACAAAGATAGGATTTTTTTTGACTCTTACAACTTAAAATAAAAAGTACCGGACGGATAAATCTCTGTCTATCCGTCCGGTACCATGTCTTTGTCGTATTGATTACGGCTGCATTGTCGTGTAGACGTTCTGTACGTCGTCGTCTTCTTCAATGCGCTCGATGAGTTTCTCCACATCAGCCTTTGCGTCACCTTCAAGAACCTTGAGGTCTACGTTTGGAAGGCGTGTGAACTCTGCTGCAACGAGTTCGTATCCATTCTCCTCGATCCATTTCTGGATTGCGTTGAACGCTGTGAACTCACCGTAAAGCACGATTTCCATCTCCTCGTTGTCGTTCTCTTCCTCGAAGATTTCCTCGACACCGTAGTCGATGAGTTCGAGTTCAAGTTCCTCGAGGTCATAAGGGTTTGCTGACTTCATGCGGAACATGCACTTGCGGTCGAACATGTAGTCAACGCTTCCTGATGTTCCGAGAGAACCGCCGCTCTTTGTGAAATAAGAACGGACATTGGCAACAGTACGGTTGTTGTTATCGGTAGCGGCCTCTACGAGCACTGCGATTCCGTGAGGACCGTAACCCTCGAATACTACCTCCTTGTAATCAGCCTGATCCTTGTCTGTAGCCCTCTTGATTGCGCGCTCGATGTTGTCCTTAGGCATGTTCTCGCTTCGCGCTGTCTGGATGAGCGCACGAAGACGTGGGTTACCTGTTACATCTGCACCTCCCTGCTTTACGGCAATGGTGATTTCCTTTCCGATCTTTGTGAAGACACGGGCCATGTGACCCCATCTCTTGAACTTACGTTCCTTTCTGAACTCAAACGCTCTTCCCATGATTATTTCGCCTCTATACGTCCGATATACTTGTCAATGTCGTAAGCCTCAAGTGACTGAGGATACTGCTCTCTGATCTTCTTGTAGAATGAAAGTGCCTTTGCATCGTCACCAAGTTCTTCAGCGACTGCACCTGCCTTGAGGAGGTAACCTGCTGCATACATGTTGTCTACTGTTGCAGCGGCCTTCTCGAAGTAACCGAGAGCCTTCTTGTAATCCTCAAGTCCTACATATGCATCACCGATACATGCTGTGGCACGTGCAGAAAGAATGGCATCCTTGCCCTTGTATGCCTGAAGATACTTGATTGCCTGCTCCCACTCGCCGAGTTGGAGTTCACATACTCCTGCATAGAAGTATACAGACTTGCCTGCCTTGCTGCCGTACTCGTCGATGATCTGTACGAATCCGAGAGCGTTGCCGTCTCCGTTGAGAGCGAGTTCATACTCAGCCATACGGAAGTTCTGCTCTGCAACAGCCATCTGGCCCTGAGCCTCGGCAACCTTTGGCTGGTAAGCGAACTTGAACCAGCAGAATACGATTGCGCATACAACTACGAACGCAGCGCAGATGATTGAAAGAACCTTTCCGTTTTCCTGGAAGAATTTTTCTGTCTTTGAAACCGCCTCAACAACTGCCTCGGCATTTTCATTTTTGATTTCTTTAGCCATATTTTATTGATTTTATATTTGTCTGATAACTGGTTATGAGCGCACTGCGCACAAACAGGCGGCAAATTTAGAAAAAAATGTCCAAACTCCCAATAAATTTGGTTATCTTTGCCTAGATATCAAAAAGAATATGCCAGCACTAGAAAAAATAGTCATATCGGATTTCAGGAACATCACGCTACAGGAACTGGAGTTTTCGCCCAATGTCAACTGCATAAGCGGAAACAATGGCGAGGGAAAGACTAATCTCCTGGATGCAATCTATTATCTTTCAATGACAAAAAGTGCTTTTGCGTCTTCCGATAAGTTTAATTTCCGTCATGGTACAGATGAGTTTTCCATTGCCGGTACATATAGGATGGAGAACGGTCTGTCGAGTCGCTTTGCATTAAAGATGAACTCGAAAGGGGAGAAGAAGGTCCGTCGTGATGACAAGCCTTATCCGAAGGTGTCCGAACATGTCGGTGTACTGCCTATCGTGTTGGTGTCTCCAGCAGACATATCCATGGTGAGCGAGTCCGGTGAGGAACGCAGACGCTTTGTCAATGCCGTGCTTTCTCAGATGGACAGGGAATATATGTCTGCCCTGCAGCAGTATAACAGACTTCTGATGCAGCGCAACAGGATGCTTAAGGATATGGAAGTGGACCGGTCTCTTCTAGAGGTCATCGATATGAGGATGGCATCTATTGCCGAGCCTGTGTATCAGGCGAGAAAAAGATTTGTGGAAGATCTCAAGCCGATAGTGTCGGAATATTATAAGGCCTTGTCAGGAGGGTCTGAACGGGTTGATATAGAGTATGATTCTGAACTTTCCAAGGCAGGATTGGACCAGATTCTTGCGGCATCATATGATAAGGACAGGATATTGAAATATACCTCTGCAGGTATTCAGAGGGATGATTTCATTTTTACAATGGACGGTCATCCGATACGTCGTTACGGTTCCCAGGGCCAGCAGAAGTCATTCCTTGTATCCCTTAAGTTTGCACAGTATGAGATCATGAAGAAGAATTATGGTTTTGCTCCGGTTCTTCTTTTGGATGATGTGTTCGACAAACTTGATATGGGAAGGATATCAAATCTGCTGCAGATGGTGGCCAGCAATGATTTCGGCCAGATTTTCATAACTGACAGCAATAAGGTCAGGATGTCAGGAATAGTTGACCGTCTTACTCAGGACAGGGCATATTTCGAAACAGTCTCAGGTACTTTCAGCAGAATATGATATGGCGGGAGGCGGTAACAGGATAGGACGTAAGGATGCTCAGGGGATGCAGGAACTGATCGGACAGTACATCCGTGAGATGAAACTGTCTTCTGGTTTCAACCGCCAGCGTATATTCGAGGCATGGGATGTGGTATCAGGTGCTTCACGTTATACCATAGACCGTTTTTTTCGAGACGGCATGCTTTATTGTACCATAAGTTCGTCTGTAGTACGTAACCAACTTTACTTTCAGAGGGATGTGCTTGTGCAGAAGATGAATGAGTATCTTGACAATGATGATATGCTCGTGCGGGACGTAAAGGATTCTCCCGTGATAAAGAATCTGATATTGAAATGAATTTTATAAGATATGAAGGTAGTAGCGGATGTTGATGTGCCTTTTCTCAAAGGAGTTCTTGAACCTTATGGTGAGGTGATATATAAGAAGGGACCGGAAATCAACCGGGATGATGTACATGATGCAGATGCTTTGATTCTCCGTACCCGTACCAGATGTGATGCCGCGCTATTGTCTGATTCTTCAGTGAAACTGATAGCGACCGCGACCATCGGAACCGATCACGTGGACTTTGATTATTGCAATGCCCATGGCATAGAAGTGCAGAATGCTGCAGGATGTAATGCTGGAGGTGTGATGCAGTATGTCTTCTCGGCTCTTTATGGAGTGGCTGCACGTAAGGGAATAAAGATAGATGGAGGTACAATCGGTATAGTCGGAGTCGGCAACGTAGGTAAGAAGGTGGAACAGATGGCCAGATATCTTGGTTTCAATGTGCTCAGATATGATCCTCCTCGTGCTGAGACGGAAGGTTCTGAAGGTTTCTGTTCCTTGGAGTATCTTCTGGAAAATTCACAGGTGGTGACCATGCATGTCCCGTTGGATGATGCGACCCGCAATATGGCAGATGAAGCGTTTTTTGCGCTTATGCAGCCGGGCTCCATATTCATAAATGCTTCGCGTGGAGAAGTTGTGGATGAGAGTGCGCTTAAAGTAGCAAAGCCGAAACTTGGAGCCATTGTGATAGATACATGGAACAATGAACCTAATGTGGATGTGGAACTTGTTGATATGGTAGATATTGCGACCCCACATATCGCAGGCTATTCATATCAAGGAAAGCAGATGGGTACGGCAATGGCTGTCAGAGCGGTGGCACGTCATTTTGGAATAGATGCACTATATGAATTCTTTCCTGCTGATGAACCGGATCATGAGCCTGTGCTTCTTGACTTGAAGGGGAAGAATCATGGTCAGATTGCCGCTGTTTTCCAATATAATTATCCTATATTTACGGATGATTTCAGATTTCGTATGGATCCGGGAAAGTTTGAAAAGTTTCGCTCGGAGTACCAATATAGAAGGGAAGTATATGTAGAATAACCTATAAATAATTAATAACCATATGTTTACAAAAGAAGATATCGCACAGATCGAGCAGAGGGGCTCGTCAGTGCAGACAGTTGAAGAGCAGGTAGAACGTTTCAAGAAAGGATTTCCATGGATGAAGATCGTGGCTCCTGCTACTCCTGAAAGAGGTATTCAGGTCCTGGATGCTGCTGCTGTCGAGGCTGCTGCCAAATATTATGATGGGGCGCAGATGAACGGAAAATGCAAGTTTGTTCCTGCTTCCGGCGCTGCTTCCCGTATGTTCAAGGACCTGTTCAGCGGTCTGGATGCTCTCAAGGCTGGAAAGGAACTTGCGGATGATGCTCCTGCTGCAAAGTTTGTAGACAAGATCGGCGAGTTCGCTTTCTATACTCCGGAACTTTTCGGCGACAAGACCTGCAAGTGTCCTGAATACAGACAGGATGTTCTCGCAAAGACACTTACTGACGAGGGACTTGGTTATGGTTCGAAGCCAAAGGGTGTCCTCAAGTTCCATAAATACACTGACGGTGAGATCCGTACAGCATTTGCTGAACATCTTGTCGAGGCTCAGAACTATATGAGGAATGATGATGGTACAGCGAATCTGGTGGTTACCATCTCGCCTGAGCATCAGCATCTTTTCGAGGAGGCCTATGCTGAAGTCAAGGAGGCTTATGAGGCTAAATACGGTGTGAAGTACAATATTGCCTTCACTTTCCAGGATAAGGCTACAGATACAGTCGCAGTGGACGTGGAGAACAAGCCTTTCAGAACAGAGACAGACTCCCTTCTTTTCCGTCCTGCAGGTCACGGTGCTCTGATCTATAACCTCAACAGACTTGAGGAAGAAGTTGTGTCCATAAAGAACATTGATAATGTTGCAAACGAGCGTCTTCTTCCGGAGACCGCTACATGGAAGAAGGTTCTTCTCGGTAAGGCACTCGAACTCCGCGACACTCTTCACGGTTATCTCCGCGAACTCGATATAGTATGCAATCCTGTACAGGGCTCAAGAAACACGACTGTAGGTGTTCCTGGTTATGACCCGGTATATGAAGATCTTTGCGCTACTCCAGAGGCAATATCTCTTTGCGACGATATCGAGGCTTTCCTTAATAATGTCCTCTGCATCGAGATGCCTGAGGCTGAGACTCCAAAGAAGAGGGTAGAGGCTCTTCGCGCCAAACTCGACCGCCCTGTACGCGTCGCCGGAATGGTGAAGAACCAGGGCGAACCGGGAGGTGGTCCTTTCATCATCGCCGAGAAAGACGGTTCGACATCTCTGCAGGTTCTGGAGAGTGTACAGATCAATATGTCTGATGACCATGCACGAAATGCTCTTGCTTCAGCGACCCACTTCAATCCTGTAGATATCGTATGTTGTCTCCACAATTACAAGGGAGAGAGTTTCGATCTTCTGAAATATGTGGATGAGGATGCAGGCTTCATAAGTTCCAAGAGTTATCAGGGACGTGAACTCAAGGCACTCGAACTTCCTGGACTCTGGAACGGTGCCATGAGCAACTGGAATACCCTTTTCGTTGAGGTTCCTCTTGAGACATTCAATCCTGTGAAAGTCGTTCTCGATCTCCTCAGACCTGCACATCAGAACTAGGATACGAGATTATGTGATTTACGGTTTCCTGCCATGGACGAGAAGTCGTCTGTGGCAGGAATTTTCTTTGTTGCCAGTTCCTCGTTCAGCAAAAGCCTTTTCATCTCTTTCTTATGCTGTTTAAGGGCTTTGCGCAGGAGGTCGATCGATCGTGGCAGGAACTTTCTGAGTTCACGGACCGTGTCGCACAGGATTTCACAACTGAACATAAGATTCTGCATGTCGTCCAGGACTGCCGGCTTTACGGAAAATGCTTTCAGCATGGTTTCATTGGCTGCCTCAAGAAAGAGAGGATAGTTTTCCTGATCGATAGAAAAGAAGATCCTGACAGACAGGACACCTTCCTCATATTCAAGTATTGCAAGATTATCATCCACTCCGAAGACGATGTGTGTCTTTTCGTAGACCGGATAATAACCTTCTTCCATCATGCATCTGAAAATGCTTGTCATGTTCAGGCTTCTGCCATGAACCTTGTCAGTCTTCTTGTCCATATCTATATGAGTTTGAAATTCTTTTTTGGCAGAAAAAGTGCCGTAGTGGTGCCGGATGTTCCTTAATTTTATTAAATTTGGAAGATTTTAATTACATGGGATGAGAAATATAGTTTTACCCGAAGTCAAGGACCGCAGTCTGGCCTTTTATCTTGCCATGGAAGAGTTTGTAGCCAGGGAGATTGAAGGCGAGTGTTTTTTCGTCTGGAGGGTGAATCCTACTGTAATCATAGGCCGTAATCAGGATCTGGAAGCAGAAGTGAATCTGGAATATTGTCGGAATCATGGAGTGGAGGTAGTAAGGCGTAAAAGCGGTGGAGGATGTGTCTATTCGGACAAGGGAAACCTCATGATTTCTTTCATTTCCCGCAGGGGGGAAGTATCCGAGGTGTTTGACAGGTATCTGGATGCGCTTACCGACTGTCTGAAGACACTGGGTCTTGATGCATACAAGTCTGGTCGTAACGATGTTATGGTGGGAGACCGCAAGGTCAGCGGCAATGCATTCCACATGCTTCCTGACAGGAGCATCGTCCATGGTACTTTACTTTATTCGACAGACTTCGATGCGCTCGAGACGGCAATACGCCCTCCGGTAGAAAAACTGGAAAGGCATGGTGTTGCATCTGTACGTCAGAGGGTTACCAATATTGCTGAGCATATCGATCCTAAGGTGGTCGCTTCTGTAGAAGAATTGGAAGATCATCTGACAGGATATTTTACAGATGGGACTATTGCGCTGACCGACGGTCAGGTGGCCCAGATAGAAGCAATGGCAGAAGAATATATAATACACATATAATAACATGGAAGAAAATCTTTTGAAGACCTGTCTTTATGACAAGCATGTTGCGTTAGGAGCATTGATGAGCCCGTTCGGCGGCTTTATCATGCCTATCCAGTATACTAATATTACTGACGAACACAATGCTGTGCGTCATCATGCCGGAATGTTCGATGTGTCCCATATGGGAGAGATATTCGTAAGCGGTCCTGATGCTGAGAAGTTTGTGAACCACATATTTACAAATAATGTTTCCGGTATTCCTGACGGGAAGATCCTTTATGGAATGATGCTCTATACGAGCGGTACTGTAGTGGACGATCTTCTTGTGTATAAGGAGTTTGAAGTTAACAAGTATCTTCTCGTCGTCAATGCCTCGAATATCGCGAAGGATTACGAGTGGATATGCTCGCAGAAGGAAGGTTATGATGTTGAGGTCGTGAATGCTTCCGACTCATGGGGGGAAATAGCCCTTCAGGGCCCTGAAGCAGAAAAGTTTGCTGTAGAGACACTTGGACTGTCTTCTGCTTCCGATCTTGGATTCTATACGTATTACGAGGCTGAGTGGAAGGGCACGAGAATGATAGTAAGTCGTACCGGTTATACCGGAGAAGACGGATTCGAGATATACTGCTCGCATGAGGCAATCAATGAGATCTGGGACATTCTTCTTGCTGCAGGCGTGGTTCCTTGCGGGCTCGGATGCAGGGATACTCTTCGTTTCGAGGCGGGACTTCCTCTTTACGGACATGAACTCAGTGATGAGATAACTCCTCTTGAAGCAGGACTGGGCATGTTTGCAAAGATAAAGGAGAAGGATTTCATCGGCCGTGATGCCCTTGCTGCGCAGAAAGAGGCTGGTCTGACCCGCAAGATCGTAGGAATCGAACTTCAGGACAAGGCTATTCCTCGTGCCGGATATCCGGTGGAGGTGGGAGGCGAGCAGGTCGGTGTCGTTACGACAGGTTATCGTTCAATTTCGACAGACCGCAGTGTCTGCGTCGCTATGGTCGACAAGGCTTACACCGAACTTGGTACTCAGGTGGAGATCCGTATCCGCAAGAAGGTTTTCCCTGGTATCGTCACCAAGAAACGTTTCTATGAAACCAATTATAAGAAATAATAACTAAAACAATAACGAATTATGGCAAAGACAGTAGAAGGACTCTATTACAGTGAGTCACATGAATGGGTAAAGGTAGAGGGTAATGTTGCAATTGTAGGTATAACCGACTTTGCACAGCACGCGATGGGTGACCTTTCATATGTTGACATGCCTGAGGTGGATGATGAATTTGAGGCTGGCGAGGAATTCGGCGCAGTCGAGAGCGTAAAGGCGGCCAGCGATCTTTTCAGCCCTGTTTCCGGTACTGTTGTCGAGATTAATGAAGAACTTGAAGATGCTCCGGAACTTCTTAATCAGGATGCGTTTGCAAACTGGATCATGAAGGTGGAGATGAGCGATCCGTCGGAACTCGACAATCTTATGGATGCAACTGCTTACGAGGCAATGTGTGCTAACGAGTAAAACATACGCTTATGGCTTTCTCTTATTTTCCACATACGGAAGATGACATACGCCAGATGCTGGACAGAATCGGAGTAGGGTCCCTTGAGGAACTCTACTCCGATGTGCC
>JAZRGY010000068.1:0-62085 GCA_045644485.1 Candidatus Cryptobacteroides sp.
TTATAATTTATAATCATGCCACAGACGCAGTCAGTAAATTATAGTTTTTTAAGCAAACTTAAGGCACATGTCTCATCAAGTGCCGTGCTTATTTTCTTTACGGTCGCAGCATTGATCTGCGCGAACATCCCTGTAGTCAAAGACTGGTATTTCAGCCTTTGGCAGAATCCTGTAAGTTTCTCTGTCGGAAACTTCAATTTCTTCAGCCATAACGGACATGCAATGTCCCTGGGCGCCGTTATCAACGACTTTCTTATGGCTATCTTCTTCCTTTCTGTAGGATTGGAGATCAAGCGTGAAATAAAGGTAGGTGAACTCTCGACCCGTGACAAGGCACTTCTTCCGATCATCGGAGCATGCGGAGGTATGATTGTGCCTGTGCTGGTGTTCTATCTCTTCTGTCCGGGTGATCCGGCAATGCAGAGAGGTCTTGCAATCCCGATGGCGACCGACATTGCATTCTCCCTTGGAGTTCTTGCAAGTTTCAAGACAAGAGTTCCTCTTGGACTAAAGGTTTTCCTTGCTGCTCTGGCAGTTGCTGACGACCTTGGCGGAATCATCGTCATAGCGCTTTTCTATACCTCACATATAGACATGATGTTCATAATCCTGTCTGCGGTATGCGTAGCAGTGATGGTTCTCGCAAATATCTTCAAATGCCGTTCAAAGGCATGTTATGTCGCTGTAGGACTCGTACTCTGGTATACCATGCTCAACTCAGGAATACATGCGACCATCGCCGGTGTGATCGTTGCATTCTGCATTCCTGCAACTCTCAGAAAGGGTACAGGTCACTATCTTGAGCGCATACGTGAGAATGTGAACAAGTTCCCTGTAATCGATGTTGATGAGCAGCACAATACTATCGTGCTTACAAACGAGGAGATACATACGCTCAAAAGTATCGAGTCTGCTGCCGACAAGATGATAAGTCCTCTTCAGGACCTTGAGGATAACCTTCACTTCCTCATCAACTATATCGTCATTCCGTTGTTTGCATTTGCAAATGCAGGTATCTGTCTTGCAGGAATGAGTGTAGGCGGCATTTTCAGCGGTGTCGGACTTGCTGTCATGCTTGGTCTGGTACTCGGAAAGTTTGTCGGTGTATTCTCGTTCTCATGGATTGCGGTACGCCTTGGAGTAGTAAAACTTCCTGCAAATACGACCTGGAAGGCCTTTGCGAGCGTGTGCGTGATCTGCGGTATCGGATTTACTGTGTCAATGTTCATCGCTGACCTTTCATATGCAGGTCTTGGCGCAGAAGGTGCAGTTCTTCTCGATCAGGCGAAACTTGGTGTCCTTGTCGGCTCCGTTGTTTCCGCTATAATCGGTTGCATTCTTCTTAACTTCACTCTTCCAAAGAACAGATAACAGGGTGGAAATACTTCCTATAGCAACTATTCATACGGAATTTCCTGAAAAATTCGGGATTCCGCGACAGAGCGGGCTTGCAGAACATCTGCAGGCCCGTATCGTATTTGAGCCTGAGTTCCGCAATCCTGATGCAGTCAGAGGCCTCGACGGCTTTTCCCATATCTGGCTTATATGGGAGTTCTCAGCCAATAGACAAAGAGATAGGTGGCAGCCGACAGTGAGACCTCCGAGACTTGGCGGGAACGAGCATATGGGAGTCTTTGCCACCAGGTCTCCTTTCAGACCTAATTCTTTAGGACTCTCATGCGTAGAGTTGGAGCGAATCGATATGGAAGACAGTGAAGGACCTGTCTTGTATGTAAGAGGTGCTGACCTGATGGACGGTACTCCGATATATGACATAAAGCCTTATGTAAAGTATGCGGATTCGCGTCCACACGCTATATGCGGTTATGTTGACGGGTTACGGGAGAAAGGCCTGAAAGTGGTGATTCCGTCTGAAATATCTGATGCTGTTGAGGACAAATCGATCATTCCCGCTCTTGTGGAAGTGCTGTCGCTTGATCCTCGTCCGTCGTATCATGATGATTGCGACAGGATATATGGGATGTCCTTTTCTGGATATAATGTAAGATTTATTGTCGTGGACTGCATTCTGACGGTTGTGGATATCAAATGAATGCCTTATCTTTGGACTTTGAATTCTTAATCCTATGATCAGACTATTTCGCTCTTCAGTTTTTGCCGGCATAGCCATCGGAACTGCCGGTTTCGGATTTCTTGCTTCAGGCCTCCAGGGGGCCTATGGTTCTCTTGCCGGAGCAGTACTCTTCTCTTTCGGCCTTCTTACTGTGGTCGGATATAAGTTGAAACTATACACAGGAACTGCAGGTTTCATAAAGAAGAATGAAGTCGGCGACCTTTTCCTCATATTGCTGGGAAACATAATAGGATGTCTTTGTATGGCCCTTATATCGAGGATGTCTCCTCTGGATATTCAGGCCGCTGCCCAGAAGGTGCTTGAACTCCGTCTTGGTACAGGAGCCTTGAGATGTGGCCTTCTTGCGATCGGCTGCGGATTCATAATGACGACAGCCGTGCATTTTGCCCGTCAGGGACAGTATCTTCCTCTTGTTTTCGGAGTGCCTCTGTTCATTGTCTGCGGCTTTCCGCACTGCGTTGCAGATGCCTTCTATTTCCTTTGTGTGCCTTTTGCATTCATCAAGGCACATTTCTGGTCAGTTATAGTTCTTTATCTATGTCTGGTTCTTGGTAATCTTGTCGGCTGCAACCTCTATCGTATCGTACTGGCAAAGGATCAGTACTGATTTTAAGAATTGCTCTTTCTGTTCTTATACTTGAAGAGAAGACCAGACTTGATGACAAAAGTGAAAAAATTACCGGCATTCCATCAGACGGGAGTGCCGGTAATTTTGTGATAAGTCAATATGTTTAGTCTTAGTGACTTATGTCTAAGTTACTGCCTATTCCTTTACGCGGAACCAGTCCATTGTTCTGCCGAGAAGGCCTTTCTTGTCGAGCGAACCTCTTACGTGAAGCACGTCACCTTCTACTTTCATTGAGCAATTGTAAGTCTTTCCGTTACCCGGATCATAGATTGAACCACCGCTATATCCGTTTCCGTCCTTCTTGAGTCCGCTGAGCATGTTCAGACCGATGAGAGCGCGGCTGCGGAGTGCTTTATCAGGATTGTTGTTGTCAACGGCAGGTGAACCATCCGCTTCAGTAGGATTTTCAAGCCATACGATCTTTCCGTTGTAGGCATCTCCGTTCTTGTAGACTTCAACTATGGCAGTTCCGTCTTCCAGTTTCCATTTTCCGAGTACGTCCTGTGCAAATGCGCTTGAGAGCGATGCAGCAACCAGCGCGATTGTCAAAATAAACTTTTTCATCTTTTTAGGTTTTAGTTAATCGAAGACAAAGATATATATTTTTTGATTATCTTTGTATAATGTACCTTTTTTGGCCTTCATGAGAAGATTTGTTATCATATCCATATTGTTTTTTATCGTTAGTACGGCTCTTTCCGCCCACTCCCTGCGACCAGTGTCTCATCAGGTACGGTATGTCGAAGGAGAGTTTCTGAATGCATCCAAAGGTGTGGTGCTTTTGGATATGACCGGTACTTCACGACAAAACATAGATTTCCTTCCTCTTAAAAGGAAAGGTGTCCCTATGACGGTGGATTGTGGCCTCCAGTTTTCGGAAAAGTTCGGGGTGAGACAGATTTCCGGTGCATATAATGTGACGATATCTGAAGACAGCATAGCGGTTATCGGGTATGACGAGAGAGGATTGTTTTATGGACTCAGAACTTTGCGTCATATTGTGGAGATGTCTGATCTGAAGAATATTCCGTGCTGCCAGATAAACGACTGGCCTGACAGGGAGTATAGGGGATTTACAGACGGGTCAAGTATCGGAGAGCGGACTCATGAGTCGATGCTTGCCATGATTGAACTTGCAGGAAATCTCAATATGACGGAGTTTGTATATGCCCCTCAGGACGATCCATATGCAGGTAGTCCGGACTGGTATCTTTCGTATTCCCAGGTCAGGGCTGATATGCTGGAGGAACTTATGGAGGCCTGCAGGAAGCACCATATGGAATTTACCTGGTGCATCCGTCCTGACAATAAGTTTTCCTGGAGTGAAGAAGACTATGCTTTGTTGCTTGGAAAGTTGGAAATGATGCATTATATCGGAGTGCGTTCGTTCGGAGTGCTTTTTCAGGAGAAGGATGAGAGGGTTGATGCCCTGATTGAAAGACTGGATAAGGACTTCGTCTCGCAGAAGAAAGATGTGAAACCTCTACTGACATCGCTAGATGGATATTATGCACCAAAAGACGGAGGAACTGCTATGAAACTCGGGCTCTATGGTGTCGGACTGCGTGGCTGGAATGCAGAGGATTATGATCCGATAAAATGTCTGGAACAGGCTGCAAATGCTATTGCACCGGAAGTGGCGGATGCCTATATGACTTATGTACTTCATTCGGATATTTCTGCTGCCTTTGGTATAGAGGAATCTTCTGATCTGGATCTGATAGGATTGAAAGATTATGGCAAGGGTGAATACGACAGGCTTCTTGATGAATTCACCGCTATTGAAAATGTGCCTGAAATAATTGCAGGTATAAAGGACAATCAGATTTATAAAGACTTGAAACCATGGTTGGATGAGTTTGGAAAACTAGGTAAAAGATGTCGCCTCCTTCTGGAGTCGATAGATCTCTATAATAGGGGCGATATACCTGGATTTTGGACCAGATATGCATCCAATTACATGAGCGAAAGGGATATGGAGGCCTATATGGCCTATCCTTCAGGAGCCTCGCGTCTTCAGCCTTATTACGAGACTATGATGGATGCGCTTGTAGATGCGTTTTACCATACATACAAGGATAAGGTAGAATATGAGCATATTTCAGGCGATGGAGCGGAAATATACATCGCTCCTGATGAGGCAGCCTATTGCCATCTGATTCTTGACAATCCTCGAGAAAAGGAGGTCATTGTCAGGCTTTCTGATGCTTCAGGAAAATATACGGCAGAGTTCTGTATAGAGTCGTCATACCTTGAATTTGAACTGAAAGACGATGCCGTGAAGGTAGAGGTGATAGGCGATGTGGATGTTTTTGAGACAGTATTTGTAAAATAATTTGATAAGATATATGGGAAAGATCATTTTGACAGGAGACCGTCCGACCGGTAAACTTCACCTCGGACATTATGTGGGATCGCTCAGAAGGCGAGTTGAACTCCAGAACTCAGGCGAGTATGAGAAGATATTTATCATGATTGCTGATGCACAGGCACTTACTGATAATGCAGACAATCCTGAGAAGGTACGTCAGAACATCATCGAAGTTGCTCTGGACTATCTTTCTGCCGGACTTGATCCTGAGAAGGTTACAATCTTCATTCAGTCTCAGGTACCGGAACTTTGTGAACTTGCATTCTATTACATGAATCTCGTTACTGTGCAGAGGCTCCAGCGCAATCCTACCGTAAAGCAGGAAATCGTGCTCAGAGGATTCTCTGACAACGATGAGGAGGAAAATCAGAACAAGAAGGGAATACCTGTAGGGTTCTTTACCTATCCTATCAGTCAGGCCTCGGATATAACTGCCTTCCGTGCCACTACCGTGCCTGTGGGTGTGGATCAGGCGCCTATGATCGAACAGACCAGAGAGATCGTCCATAAGTTCAATTCCGTATATGGTGAGACTCTTGTCACTCCGGAAATGATGCTTCCGGAGAATTCTGCGTGTATGCGTCTTCCTGGTACAGACGGAAAGGCAAAGATGAGCAAGTCTTTGGGCAACTGCATCTATCTTTCGGATACATCGAAGGAGATAAAGAAGAAGGTGAACAGCATGTATACTGATCCGGAACATCTCCAGATCTCAGATCCTGGTCATGTCGAGGGTAACGTTGTGTTCACATATCTTGACGCTTTCAGCACTCCTGAGCATTTTGCGAAGTTCCTCCCTGAATACGAAAATCTTGATGCGATGAAGGATCATTACCGCAGGGGTGGTCTTGGAGATGGTACATGCAAGAAGTTCCTTTTCAATATCATGGAGGATATGCTTCAGCCGATCCGCGAAAGGCGTGGGCATTATGAGCAGAACATACCTCAGGTCTATGAAATCCTTCGCAAGGGTTCAGAGGTTGCCCGTGCAGAGGCAGCCAAGACACTTGCTGATGTACGTAAGGCCATGAAGATCGATTATTTCGATGATGCGGAACTTATAGCGGAGCATACAAGGAAATATTTGAAATAAATGTTTCATTTGCTTTATAATCTGTTGTGAAGTCAGCAAAACTCTTGTAAATAGGTAGAGTAATGTGTAAATTTGAATCGCTGGTTCCTGTCAATTGGAATCAGCGATTATTCTGTTAAAAAACAAAGTATGAAGTCATCCGTAGATAGAAGAGAATTTCTGAAGATATTGGGTACTGCCGGTGCATTGGCTGCGGTAAGCCCATGGATGTCAGCCTTTGCACAGGTGGACAAGACCGTAGGGGAGACAGTCCGTATAGGAGTCATAGGTCCTGGTTCCAGAGGACAGTTCCTTATGAACTTCATCCTAAAGAATCCTAAGGCAAAGATTGTCGCATTGTGCGATGTCTATCAGCCTTCTATAGATTCCGCTCTCAAGATGGTTCCTGATGCCGTAGTATATAATGATTATCGCAAACTGCTGGAAGACAGGAGTATAGATGCAGTCGTCATAGCGACTCCTCTTGACCGCCATTATCAGATGGCCATGGATGCCCTTGATGCAGGAAAGGATGTGTTCTGTGAAAAGGCAATGTGCTATGAACTGTCGCAGTGTCATGACGTGTACATGAAATACAGGCAGGGAAACAATATTTTCTTTGTAGGTCAGCAGAGGCTTTTCGATCCGAGGTACATCCAGGTGATGAAGATGGTACATGACGGTACTTTCGGTGATATCAATGCAGTGTGGGCATACTGGAACCGTAACAATGATTGGAGACGTCCGATTCCGTCAGATGAATGGGATGAGCATATCAACTGGAGACTTTACAAGGAACATTCTAAAGGCATCATGACGGAACTTGCCTGTCATCAGTTACAGGTCGGAACATGGGCATTCCGTGAGATACCTAATAAGGTGATGGGCCACGGAGCCATAACACATTGGAAGGAACGCAGGGAGGTTTATGACAATGTCAGTTGTGTATATGTCTTCGACAGCGGCGTCAAGATGACATATGATTCAGTCCTTTCGAACAAGTTCTATGGTTTCGAGGAGAAGATCATGGGTACAAAGGGAACAATAGAACCGGAAACCGGAAAGTATTATTTCGAACAGACCCCTCCTGCCCCTGCATTCCTGCGTCTGATAAACGACATCGAGATGGATATCTTCAATGCCGTTCCTTTTGCCGGAACAAGTTGGGAACCGGAAACTGCAAGTAAAAACAAGGGAGAATACATTCTTGGAAAGGCTCCTAAGGAAGACGGAACTTCATTGATGCTCGACGCATTTGTCGAGGCGGTCATTACAAGAAAGCAGCCTCAGAACATCGTGGAAGAAGGATACTATGCAAGTGCAATGTCTCTTCTCGGCCATCAGGCTATAGAAGAACAGCGCATCGTCACCTTCCCTGATGAATATAAGTTGGATTATCTGAACCATTCATCCATATCCTTAAAATAGTCAGACATGAAAGATATCATCATCAGTGAAAAGCATCTGAAAAGGGAATTCCTGATATTTGTCGCTTGCATGGCGGCTATGGAACTCCTTAATATCTATGCTGTCATTAAATATGACGGTATGTGGATAGAGATAGTAAAGAGTCTCGGATTCGTCTTTACCTCAGCGCTGGTTATCTATCTGGTTATAGGCCTTGTCCGTCTGCTTTACGCGGGAATCGTCAAACTTATAAGTAAAATCAAATAATATGAAAAACAGACTTATTCTTATCGCTGTCCTGTCGATTCTGACACTCAATGCATTGGCACAGGACAACTGGCGTCCCATCTTTAATGGAAAGAATCTGAAAGGATGGACCAAAATGAATGGAAATGCTGATTATAAGGTGAAGGATGGAGTCATCACCGGAGTGAGCAAGTCCGGTACTCCTAACACTTTCCTTGTCTATAACGAGGATTTTTCGGATTTCATCCTTGAGTTTGATTTCAAGGTAGATGACGGATTGAATTCAGGAGTACAGTTCCGTTCAGCAAGCGTGCCTTCATACCGTAACGGACGTGTCCATGGATATCAGTATGAGATCGATCCGTCGGAAAGGGCTTGGTCCGGCGGTGTATATGATGAGGCTCGCGAAGGATGGCTTTATTCAATCATCTGTCCTGCAACACAGTCTGCATTCAGAAACGGAGAGTGGAACCATGCCAGAATCGAGGCGGTAGGAAACCGCATCCGTACGTGGCTCAATGGAGTACCATGTGCAAATTTCCTTGATGACAAGGCATCTCACGGTTTCATCGCCCTTCAGGTCCATGAAATCTATGACCCTGCAATGGAAGGAAAGCAGGTAAGTTGGAAGAATATACGTGTTTGTACCGATAATATCGATCAGGAAGTCTGGGCCTGTGCTGCAGGTGCAGAGGAAGTGAACAGGCTTAAGAATGTCCTTTCTGACAAGGAAAAGGCAGAAGGTTGGGAACTCCTTTGGGACGGACAGACCACAAAAGGTTGGAGAGGCGCAAGACTCGCCGGTTTCCCTGAGCATGGATGGATGATTGAGGACGGAACTCTCAAGGTCAATAAGTCTGACGGAGCGGAATCTGCCAATGGAGGTGATATCGTGACAGTAAACAAATATCGTAACTTTGAACTTAAGGTGGATTTCAAGATCACTCCTGGAGCAAATAGCGGTATCAAATATTTTGTTGATACAGAACTGAATCAGGGAGCCGGATCTTCTATCGGATGCGAGTTCCAGATCCTGGATGATACACGTCATCCTGATGCAAAGGCCGGTGTGAACGGCAATAGAACCCTTGCTTCTCTATATGACCTTATCCCAGCACCTGCCGACAAGCATTATCGCGAGGGATTCAATACTGCTCTTGTGAAGGTGAACGGTAACCATGTGGAGCATTGGCTGAACGGTGTAAAGGTGCTTGAGTACGAACGTAACAACCAGATGTGGAAGTCTATGGTCGACTACAGCAAGTACAAGGTATGGCCTGGTTTCGGAAATGCTGCAGAAGGTCATATCCTTCTTCAGGACCATGGTGACGAAGTTTGGTTCAGGAACATAAAGATCAGACAACTTCCCTGATGGATCATATTGACCGTACCCTTAAGGATGGTACTTCCGTCGTATATGCTTGGTTTGAGGCTATGCATACCAGGATAGATATCGTCCTTTTGGGAAAGACAGAAACTCCTGCATACCTCCTCTCATTGTGTCGCTCCGTTCATGAAGATGTTGTAAGGGTGGAACATATGGCAAGTTGCTTTCTGACAGATAGCGAAGTGTCTGCAGTCAATGCTTCTCCTGTCGGAGTCCCTGTGAGACTTACGGAAGAAATGTTTTCCATACTTGAAAGATGTCTTTCTTATGGCAGAAGCACCGGAGGACTTTTTGATATTGCAGTATCCACGGAATTGACGGGGATGACATTGGACAAGAAAGTCAGATTGGACAGGGAAAATCTTTCTGCGGAAAGACTGGATGAGAGGGTCAGGTTGAATCTGTCGGGTTTTCTGAAGGGTTATGCTCTGGACCGGGCACTCTCGATTGTCCGCTCAGGAGGGGTAGAGAATGCATTGGTCAGTTTCGGCAACAGTTCGATAGGTGCAGTAGGAAGTCATCCTGGTGGCAGGGGATGGCCTGTTGCAGATCAGGATGGAGGAGAATATATGCTGATTGACGAATGTCTGACCACTTCAGGAAACAATACGGAGGAAAGAAGGCATATAATAGATCCTTTGACAGGTAGATATGTGAAAGGCAGGTCCTCTGTTTCTGTCCGTACATCCACTGCAGAAGAAGGAGAAGTTCTGGCTACGGTTACTTTTTTGAAACGGAACACTAATAACTAACAACCATAAAGATATGAAATCTTCAAGACGTGATTTTCTAAAACAGATGACTGTCATTACAGCCGCTGCTGCTGTTCCTGGTACAGTCCTCTCGTCGTGTGCGGCGAACCCTTCTCCACGTGTTGTCAAGGCTGGCTCCAAGGTCAATCTTGCATGTGTGGGAATCGGAAACCGAGGAGGAGATATCCTCAATGACTTTGTAAATACTGGTCTTTGCAACGTTGTTGCATTGTGTGATGTCGATCTTGGCGCACCACATACTCAGAAAACTTTGGAGAAGTTCCCGGATGTGCCGACATTCCAGGATTTCAGGGAAATGTTCAAAAAGATGGGAAAGAAGATAGATGCTGTATGTATCGGAACACCTGACCATAGCCACTTCCCGATAGCAATGCTTGCGATGTCACTTGGCATACATGTGTATGTGGAGAAGCCTATGGCCCACTCATTCTATGAGGTCGAACTGATGATGGAGGCTGAAAAGAAGTATGGTGTTGTGACCCAGATGGGTAATCAGGGTCATTCTGAGGCCAACTATTTCCAGTTCAAGGCATGGAAGGAGGCTGGAATCATCAAGAATGTGCGTGCTGTGACTGCACATATGAATAATTCGCGTCGTTGGCATGGATGGGATACAAAACTCCAGTCCTATTTTCCGGAAGAACCTGTGCCATCGACACTTGACTGGGATACATGGCTCTGTGGCGAGCAGCATCACAAATACAACAAGGACTTTGTAAACGGTCAGTGGCGTTGCTGGTATGATTTCGGAATGGGAGCCCTTGGTGACTGGGGCGCGCATCTTATAGACACCGTGCATGAGTTCCTTGAACTGGGACTTCCTACAGAGATCAATATGCTTCGTGCGGAAGGACATAATCCGTTCTTCTATCCATATTCGTCCACTATAGAATTCAAGTTCCCTGCGCGTGGAGACATGCCTCCTGTCGACATCACATGGTATGACGGACTTGACAATATTCCAGCGGTGCCGGAAGGATACGGTACTATGGAACTCGATCCGAACATTCCTCCTGTTGCAGGCGGCAAGATCCAGCCGGCGAAACTTAATCCAGGAAAGATCATCTACAGTGATGAACTTACATTCAAGGGTGGATCGCATGGTGCTACATTGAGCATCATACCAGAGAGCAAGGCCAAGGAGATGGAGCCTTTCCTCCCGGAGGTACCGGAGAGCCCTTCAAACCACTTCGCAAACTTCCTTCTTGCATGTCAGGGAGTGGAGAAGCCACGTTCTCCGTTCAGCGTTGCCGGTCCTCTCAGTCAGGTCTTCTGTCTTGGTGTCATAGCGCAGCAGTTGAATGCCCGTCTTAAGTTCGATCCTGAGACCAAGCAGTTCGTGAACAGTCCTGTGGCAAACCTTCTTCTCAGAAGAGGAATCCCAAGAAAGGGTTGGGAAGAATTCTATCTCATGTAATAAATTAAGCCCGCCTGCAGACCTGCAGGCGGGCTTGTTTTAAAGAACACTGTCTTATCTTTCGTACTCGACTTTTGCGCGTACTTCCGCGATAGTCTCTACGTATTGTATCACGTTGTCCCTCAAGGTGTCAGCCTTATAAGACGCAAGCGCTTCCCATGAATCGAAGTCTGCGAGCATCACAGCGTCGTATGATGTCTTTCCTTCGTTACGGTTCACACCTACTTCAATGCTTTTAAGACCTGGCACAAGTCCCAAGAGGGACTCATATTTTTCCTTGACGTCTTCAGCGAGTTCCTTTGAAGTCTTGCCATCTGATGGCTTGAACTTCCACATTACACAATATCTGACCATATCCGTTGAGTGTTTAAGTGTTCATAATCGTCCACTAATTTAGAGATAATAGTCGAGATTACCAAATTATTCTTAAATTTGCTTACGATATGGATCATAAAAGCGACAATACAAGAAGAATAGCCAAGAACACCCTGATGCTCTATATCAGGATGCTTGTTCTGATGCTTGTAGGCTTGTATACGTCCAGAGTCGTTCTGAATGCTTTAGGAGAGAATGATTTCGGAATTTATGATGTGGTAGGTGGAGTAGTGGCCATGTTTGCGATAGTTTCCGGTTCTCTCAACTCCGCAATTTCCCGTTTCATCACTTTTGAAATGGGAAAAGGTGACCGTAACCGTCTTGAGAAGGTGTATTCGACAGCGGTTACCATACAGTTTGCTCTTGCTCTCATTGTTGTCTTGGTTGCTGAGCCACTTGGATTGTGGTTTATAAAGAACGAGATGACTATAGATCCTTCCAGAATTCCTGCGGCGATATGGGTACTGCATTTTTCCCTTGCATCCTTTGTCATCAATCTGATGAGTGTGCCTCAGATGGCATCGATAACCGCACATGAAAGGATGTCTGCATATGCATATATCGGCCTTATGGATGGCTTCCTGCGCCTTGGAGTGGCATTTCTGATATCACGTTCGTCTTCTGACAGATTGGTTCTATATGCTTTGCTGATGATGATTTCTGTGCTTCTTGTCAGATGTGCATATGGTCTGTACTGCAGGAGACACTTTCCTGAATGCCGTTTCCGTCCTGTCAAGGAACTGTCACTTGTAAAGGAGATGTTCTCATTTGCAGGGTGGAACTTTATAGGAGTATCTTCTGGGGTCCTGCGAGATCAGGGTGGAAAGATTCTGGTAAATCTCTTTTTCGGTACTGCCGTAAATGCAGCAAGGGGAGTAGCGATGCAACTCAATGGTGCTGTACAGGGATTTGTGACGAATTTCATGACTGCGGTAAATCCTCAGATCACGAAGTCCTACGCTTCAGGAGACTATAAATATATGTTCTATCTGATATCCAAGTCGTCGAGGATGTCATATTATCTTCTTTTCATACTGGCCCTCCCGGTACTGTTCAATACAGAACATATACTGTCCCTCTGGCTTAAGGATGTACCTGAACATTCGGGTCTGTTCGTGCAGTTGTTCCTGATCTTCACATTGAGCGAATCATTGTCAAATCCGTTGATTACAGCCCAGTTGGCTACAGGGAATATAAGGAACTATCAGTTGGTGGTGGGAGGCCTACAGTTGCTGAATCTTCCGGTATCCTATTTCTTTCTTAAGGCGGGTTTCATGCCAGAAGTCACAGTAGTTGTTGCAATAGTGATATCACAGATATGTCTTTTTGCACGTCTTTACATGCTGAGGGGTATGATTTCTCTGCCTTCAGGAAGATTTTTGAGAAAAGTTTATCTGAATGTGATACTTGTTTCCGGTGTCTCTCTTGTCTTGCCGCTTCTTTTGGATGGACTTATGCCTGAAGGCTTCGGAGGTTTTGTGGCGAGTGTCTGTGTCTGTGCGGTTTCTGCATTGCTTGCTGTATGGCTATTGGGGTTTTCCGGATCTGAACGCCGTGAGATATCGGATGTCGTAAAGAAAAGGATGGGAATATGATAAAGGTAACGGATAAGTCGAAATGTTGCGGATGTACGGCATGTTACGCTGTATGTCCATGTGAGGCCATATCCATGAAACCAGATGTTCTCGGATTCATGTATCCGGAAGTGGATACGGAAAAATGTACGGATTGCGGGCTATGTGAGAAGGTATGTGCATTTGAATCTCCGATGACGACATCCGGCCCTTCTGCTGCAAAGGCTGTCAGGAACAAGGATCTGGACAGCATTATGGAAAGCCGGAGCGGCGCTGTCTTTCCTGTTCTTGCAGAATGCGTTCTTAAGATGGGAGGAACAGTTTATGGTGCAGCCTTTGATGAGGATTTCCGTGTAATACATAAAAGGACAGACACAGTATCTGGCGTAGATGCCTTCAGGGGCAGCAAATACGTACAGAGCGATATGGGAGATATTTTTGAGCAAGTGAAGAGTGATCTTCAGACTGGACGTCCTGTCCTGTTTTCCGGTACTCCATGTCAGGTGCATGGTCTGAGTTCGTATGTTCCGGAGAGGTTGAAAGATAGACTTTTTACTGCCGATATTGTATGTCACGGGGTTCCTTCTCCGTATGTATGGCGAGACTATCTTGAATATCAGGAGAAACGTCATGGCGGCAGGATTTCAGAAGTCTCGTTCCGTGATAAGAAGACCTACGGCTGGGCAGCGCATAAGGAGACATATCGTATCGGTAGAGAATTGGTTACCGATACTTCCTTTACTCATCTTTTCTATCGTCATATAATGCTGAGACCTTCATGCTCCGTCTGTCCTTATGCAGATGTCAAAAGGGTTTCTGATATTACTCTTGCTGATTTCTGGGGATGGGAGAAGTCTGTTCCCGGTTTTAATGATGATGACAGAGGAGTGTCTCTTGTTCTTGTCAATTCATCTCGTGGAGAGGTTCTTATGGAGGACTGCAGAGACAGCCTGGTCGTGAGGGATGTTGTTCTGCAGGATTGTCTTCAGCCTAATCTTCTCAGGCCGTCTGTGGCGGACAGATATGCCGGACGTTTTGCTGAAGATTTCTCAAGGAAAGGGATTCGATATGTCCTGAAACGATATGGGGACAGGGGATGGCGATACAAGATATATTCGTGGTATATGAAAATTAAAAGGGCTATAAAGGGATGGCTGAAAAAATAGGAATACTTACCTTTCATTGTGCACATAATTATGGCGCAGTGCTTCAGACATATGCTACTCAGAGGCTTCTGTCCGATCTTGGGTATGAGGTGGAGGTGATTGATTATCGCCCTGACTATCTGGTGCGTCCGTACCGGCGTTTTGATCTTTCCAGATTCAAGGGCAGGACCTTGATTGCTACTCTCAGGCATATTGTATCTGAGTTCCTTCTTGTTCCTGTGCGTCTTGCGAGATATTCTGCCTTTGATTCATTTATTTCCAAAAAACTTCTCCTGTCGGAAAAATTCTCTCCTGAATCCTTCATGTACCGGTATGACGCTATCCTTATAGGCAGTGATCAGGTTTGGAACAGGAAGATGACCGGAGGAAGTTTTGACGGTATGTATTTCGCGGATTTCGCATTGTCGGAAAAATATGTTGCGGATGCTGTCAGTATGGAGTCAGAAAACATTTCTCCGGAGGATACTGCATATCTGAAGGAGCATTTGAGCAGGTTCGCTGCAGTCAGTGTCAGAGAATCGCATCTGGCTTCCTTGCTGAAGGAAAGGTGTGGGGTGAGTGTAGAGCATATACAGGACCCGGTCGTGCAGGTGTGCCCGTCAGTATGGAAGGAACTTGCAAGGACTTCAGTTGCTGAAAGACCATACGTTCTGGTGTACAGGCTTCGTGACCATGAAGCAATAGATCCTTTTGTAAAGAAAGTCGCTTCAAGGTTGGGCGCTGATGTTGTGGAAGTTACTCCGTTTCCTGACGGAAGAAAACTCTTCAGAGCACGTCAAAGTGAGAGTGTCGAAGGTTTTCTCGGACTTATTGCCGGGGCTTCGTATGTGGTCACTACATCCTTCCATGCACTGGTGTTTTCCGTCATATTCTCCCGCCCTTTTACCTGCTTCCGTTTTGGCAGAGGTCAGGATACCAGACAAGAGTCCTTTCTTAAGGATCTGGGGCTGGAAGAGAGGATGTTGTCATTTGATGCAGACTTTCCTGAAGAACTTACATGTGACTTCTCTCAGGCAGAGGCGCGTCTTGATGCTTTGAGAAAACAGTCTTCTGATTTTATATTGAATTCATTGTCAGGTTGTTATGAATAAGGAAAGATTAAGCATAATAGTCCCCGTATATAATGCGGAAGATTATCTTGACAGGTGTCTCATCAGTATCCTGGAGCAGGATTTTCCTTCGTTTGAAGTCATTCTTGTCGACGACGGAAGTACGGATTCTTCTCCTATGATATGCGACAGATATTCTGCTACTGACCCTCGTTTCCGTACCATACATAAGAGTAACGGAGGTGTCAGTTCGGCGCGAAATGCGGGCCTGGATCTGGCCAAGGGAGAATATATCATGTTTGTAGACTCTGATGATGCTCTTCTTCCTGACTCGTTGGAAATGCTTTTTGAATATCTTTCCGGAGAAGACCTCGCTGTCGGCGGCTATACCGTCTATATAGAAGGTACTCCTGGAAAAGAGGTGCTGCCAAAGCGTAACGTGTCTTTCAAAGGTGAGGATATGAATAAGTTCTATGATGAGAACATACGAAGAAACTGCGAGATGCTTGATGCGCCGTGGTCGAAGATATTCCGCAGGAAGACTATAGGAGACCTTCGTTTTTGTGAAGACCTGCACTATGCTGAAGATAAACTCTTTGTCTTTTCCTTTCTTTCGAAATGTTCCTCTGCGTATGCGTGTTCATCCCCTGTATATGCCTATCATCTTCGTGCCGGTTCTCTTGGCAGCGATGTAAAGTCGGACAGACATCTGATACAACTGCGTCGTTTCCTTCCTTCATATGCCACTGTTCTGGCATCACTTGTGGCGCGATATCCTTCAAATCGCAAGGTCACTGCACTTTATCATAAAGATGTGGTGGGCAGATACCTGTGCAGGATTCTGAACATCTTCCTCAGAAGGAGAACCCAACTGCTGACTGAAGATTATCTTGGCTGGGTTTATGATATGATGGGTGCCGATAAGGAACTTGGACTATTCTCAGTCCGTGCAGGACAGATATTGAATATCCTTCTATATAAGATCGGAAACATAGGCTTTTCTCTCAGGATTTATCGCTTATGTGCGGGTATAACCTCTTTATTTGTGAGATAAGATGCTGAAACTGGCAGTCATATTCGAGAGTTCCCCCTTTGATAGAAAGGGCTTGTTCAATGCTGTGCATCAGCGTATTGGCCATCTTGTCTCTACAGGTGATTGTGAGATAGATGCATATTGCATACATAGTCGGGATAACTTCTTTACAAGAAAAGTCAGACATACTCCTGAAGTACCTCGGAAAGATATAGTGTCCATAGACGGCATGACATATCATATGCTTTGGTATGACTTCTCGATAATGGATCATCTCACTGTGGAGGTTCTGCATAAGAAGCCTCTTCTGTTCGGCTGTTTCATGGACAGATGCATGCATCTTTTCAAAGGGTATGATGCCTTGCTTGCTCACTCATTTACCGGTGGACTTTTTGCCATGGAGGCATCAAGACGCTTTGGCATACCGTATTTTGTGACCTGGCATGGGTCGGATGTCCATACACATCCATGTAGGAATCCTCTCATTCTGGAATATACACGCAGGATCATGGAGGGGGCTTCGTGCAGTTTCTTTGTGAGCAGGACATTGATGACAGAATCAGAAAAGATATGCAGTGGTGTACCAAAAGATGTATTATATAATGGAGTGTCACCTGCTTTCTTCCGTTATGATGATGAGCGGAGAAACATGTTGCGGAAGACCTTCGGCCTAGGTCAGGATAAGAAGGTTGTGGCCTTTGCCGGCAGCCTGGTCGCTGTCAAGAATCCGGATATGCTTCAACCTATATTTCATGAAGTCCGTAGCAGGTATGACGGGCCTCTTGAATTCTGGGTCATAGGGGATGGAAAGGTACGTGCGCGGGTGGAACCTTCCCTTAAGTCCGATCAGTCTATTGATGTGGTCATGTGGGGCAATGTGGATTCTGACCATATGCCTGAGATGATGAACTGCATAGATGTCCTTGTACTTCCTAGTCGTAATGAAGGTTTGCCTCTGGTATGCGCGGAGGCCATCAGATGTGGCGCCTATTCAATAGGGGCGGCCGTCGGCGGCATTGCAGAGGTTGTTGGAAAGGATAATGTCGTTCCGCATGGAGACAGTTTCATCGTATCCATGGCTTCCAAGGTTGTTTCTGTTCTGAAAAATGGTGGAGTACAGTCTGTTCCGGATCATCTTGATTGGGATGAGACTGCGCGGAAAGAGATGTCTTTTATTTCCTCAACTCTTTTGGAATATCGGTCGTAAACCTCATTACCTTACCTGTCCAAGGATGGATGAATGATAGTCCTTGTGCATGGAGGGCCAGTCTTCCGAAAGGATTTGTGCGTGCTTCATACTTCCTGTCTCCCGCTATCGGATGTCCTATCCAGTTTGAATGGGCCCTTATCTGGTTCTTTCTTCCTGTCTCGAGATTGAATTCCACACATGTGTATTTCTGGCCGTCTTTCTCCATGTGTCTGACGGTCCTGCAATGACTGGATGTGTATTTCCAGTCTTTGCGTGGAGGTCTGGTCCTGTCGTCATTCTTTCTTAGTGGGAAACAATGTACCTTCAGAGATTTCGGATGTTCGTATGTCCATGTTTCTATCCATCCTTCCTCATCTTCGATATGCCCTTCGAGTATGGCGAAATATCTTCGTTCCTGGACGGCTTCCTCCCAGTTGTCCTGCAGTGCCCTTTTTGTATCTTCGTCTTTGGCAAATACTATCAGGCCGGAAGTGTCTCTGTCCAGACGGTGGACGATGAATATGCCGCCAGCATACTCGTAAAGCATGGAATATGCGGTCTCTATTTCAGGATGGCCGGCTGACATGCTCAGCAATCCGCTTGGCTTTTCGGCCACTATCAGCCATTCGTCCTCAAATACTATCTTCAGTTTCTTTCCCATAGGTTATTCATCTTCATAAGATGTATGCTGCAGCAAATCTAACACTTTTTTTGACTATATTTGCAAGTTCATGAATAATATGCAGACTATTTGGGATCCTTTGAGGAAAAAGCATGTGGCCCTTACGCCTGAGGAGAGGGTCCGTCAGTGGTGCATAGGTGTTCTTTCAAATGATCTGGGTGTTCCTGTCCACATGATGATGAGTGAAGCAGGATTCAGATTGGGAGACAAGCACTACCGGGCTGATGTTCTTGTCTATGACAGGAAGGCAAGACCTTTGGTAGTTGTCGAATGCAAAAGACCGGAGGTGGAACTGGACAAGTCGGTTCTGGATCAGGCGATAAGGTACAATATGGCCCTTAATGTAGCATATATGATCATCACAAACGGAAGGCAGACCTTTGCATGTCAACGTAAGGAGACGGAAGGGAAAGTTCAGTATACCTTCATTGACAGGGTCCCACAATATGAAGAAATGATATGTCAGCAACAATAACACAAGGTTTTCTCGACCATAAGATATTTTCCATAGTATCGGAAACAGCAGCGGAACTGGGTGTCCGGGCGTTCGTGATAGGCGGTTATGTACGTGACTGTTTTCTTGGACGTCCAAGTAAGGATATAGACATTGTTGTGGAAGGAAGTGGAATCGAACTGGCGGAGGCAGTCGGGTCCAAGGTTCGCAGTAATGTTTCTGTGTTCCGTAATTTCGGTACTGCCATGCTCCGTTACCATGGTATCGAGGTGGAGTTTGTCGGGGCAAGGAAGGAATCTTATCGCAGGGATTCCCGTAAGCCGATCGTCGAGGACGGGACTCTGGAAGATGATCAGTTGAGGAGAGATTTTACTATCAATGCCATGGCTTTCAGCCTTCAGAAAGAGGATTTTGGCGCTTTGGTGGATCCTTTCGGAGGTATACGTGACCTTGCGGCAGGCATAATACGCACGCCTCTTGATCCTGATACCACATATAGCGACGATCCGTTGAGGATGGTACGTGCAGTGAGATTTGCAACGAAACTTTCGACGGATACTCAGAGGTTTACCATAGTTCCGGAATCATTGGAGTCTATCAGAAGGAACAGGGACAGGATGGAGATACTTTCAAAGGAAAGGATTGTGGAAGAACTGAACAAGATGCTGGTGACCTCAAAGCCTTCCATAGGTTTCCGTCTTTTGGATGAGACAGGTCTACTTGATTATATTCTTCCTCAACTGGTAAAACTCAAAGGTGTGGAAACAGTTGAAGGTAAGGGACATAAGGAGAATTTTTCTCATACTCTTGAGGTTCTGGACAATGTTGCCCTCCTGGAGGCCGCTGCAATATCCGAAGGCCGTCTGAAGGATTTCGTCTTTGAAGATGGAACGGAGATAGAAAAGGTGCGTACGGAGCCGAATGTGTGGCTTCGCTGGGCTGCGCTTCTCCACGATATCGCCAAGCCTGCCACAAAGAGATATGATCCTGCGTTGGGCTGGACATTCCACGGACATGAGGTCGTCGGGGCAAGATGGATTCCGAAGATATTCCAAAGCATGAAGATGCCTTTGAACGAGAAGATGAAATATGTGCAGAAACTTGTCAATCTGCATCTGCGACCTATTGCTCTTGTTACGGAGGAGGTCACTGACTCTGCTGTCAGACGTCTTCTTTTCGATGCAGGTAACGATATAGACGATCTTATGCTTCTCTGTAATGCGGATATAACTTCAAAGAATCCGCGGAAGGTGGCGCGTCTGCATGCCAACTTTGAGATAGTGAAGGCCAAACTTGTTGAAGTCGAAGAAAAGGATGCTATCCGTAATTTCAAGAATCCTATAACAGGAGATTATGTAATGGAACTATTCGGCATCAGTCCGTGCAATACCATTGGTCTGCTTAAGGAACATGTGAAGAATGCCATCCTTGATGGGGATATAGAGAATACCTTCGAGGCGGCTGATGCATTGATGCGTGCCAAGGCTGCCGAACTCGGACTTTTCCCTGTCAGATGATGGATATCATAGATTCATATCTTGAATACCTTAGGTCAATAAGACGATATTCCGAACGTACGGTTTCCATATATGGAGGTGTCTTGTCGGATTATCTTGCTTTTGCCTCAAGGGAAGGCGAGATGTGTTCGGAGGAAAGTCTGATACAATCATTGAATATATCTGAAATCCGGCAATATGAGGCGATGCTTCTTGATGGCAGTGCACCTAAATCGGCAAAAACAGTGCATCTGCATCTTTCCGCATTGAGCGGATTCTGCCGTTATCTCATGCAACAGGGCAGACTCAAGTCAAATCCTTTGAAACTTGTCGCAAAGCCAAAGGTCGAGAAGCGTGTTCCGCATTTCTTCAGCAAGGAGGCCATGGATGGGTATTTCGATACTACTAAACATCTGTTTGAAGCAGAATATGAAGGCTTCATGTCAGGATGGCAGACCTTGACCGGAAAGAAATATTATACTCAATTGCTTGAAAGAGTCATCATCTCTGTTCTATATTCTTTAGGCGTCAGACGTGCTGAATTGATCGGTCTGAAGGTCGGCGATGTCGATTTTGGTCGAAAAGTTGTAAAAGTGCGTGGAAAAGGCGATAAAATGCGAGAAATTCCTCTTGTGCTTTCATTGTCTGAAGAAATTTTATTATATTTGAAAGCAGTTGAGGTAATGCGCGGGGAGAAGAGATCTTTGACGGAGCCGCTTTTTGTCACATATGGTGGTGCACCTCTGTATCCCAATTATGTCGACAGAGCCGTAAAGTCTGCGCTTGGGGGTGTTAAAGATATAAGGGGACGAAAGTCTCCTCATGTTTTGAGGCATTCCCTTGCAACGGAACTTATGAATGAGGATGCGGACCTGAACTCCATAAAGGAGTTTCTCGGACATTCCTCTCTGGCTGCGACTCAGGTCTATACCCACAGCAGTATCGCCCGGCTTAAAGATAGTTATGAACGCGCCCATCCAAGGGCTAAAAACGGAGGTAAACATGGAGATTAGAGTGCAGTCGATCAAGTTCAATGCAGATCAGAAACTGTTGGACTTTGTAGAAAAGAAATTCTCAAGGGTAGAGAAGTTCTATGATGCCGTTACATCAGTAGATGTTGCTCTTTCGCTTCTTCCTGACCATGAAAACAAGAACGTTAAGGTTCAGGTCAGCATTCCGGGAAGCACAATCGTGGTAGAAAAGAACGCCAAAACCTTCGAAGACGCAGTCGTGGACTGCGCAGACATTCTCAAGGAAAAACTTGTGAAAGCAAAAGAGAAGAGAGCAGAATAATAGAAACAATGAGGCACCGGAGTAATCCGGTGCTTTTTTTTGTATGCGATTTCGGATAATAGTCGGGAAATCTTCGTATATTTGTAGGCTATGGCAAAAGGATTCGTAGAAACAGATGCTCAGTGCAGACAGATAGTTCAGGACGCTTGTAACGGTGTCTTTGCTCCGGTTTATCTCCTTATGGGAGATGAACCGTATTATGTTGATATGGTCTGCGATGCTATACTCGAGCATTGTCTTGACGAGAGTGAAAGGGATTTCAACCAGACGGTATGTTATGGGGCTGATGTAAATGCTGATGCCGTGATAACGGCAGCGCGCCGTTATCCGATGTTTTCGGAAAGGCAGTTGGTTGTTGTAAAGGAGGCTCAGATGATGAAGTCGCTCGAAGACCTTGCCATATATTGCCAGAATCCTCTCGAGTCGACAGTGCTTGTCATTGCGATGCATGGGGCCTCTGCCGATAAGAGGAAATCTCTGTATAAGACGGTTTCCAAGATGGGAACTGTCGTTGATTCCCAGATTCTTAGAGATTTTGAGATGCCTAGATGGATTTCGATGTTCTATCGGACCAAAGGACTGAATATTGCACCTGATGCTGCTGCTCTTCTTGCGGAACATGCAGGAACAGATCTGAATAAGATTGCGCTAGAGACGGAGAAGATGCTGAAGAATCTTCCTGAAGGTGTTGTTGAAATTTCAGCGTCGGATATAGAGAAGAATGTCGGTATCAGCAGACAGTTCAGCATATTTGAACTGACCAGAGAACTGTCTATGAAGAACTCTGCCAAAGCCCTGCGTATTGCCGCATATCTGGGGTCTGCTGCGAAGTTTGCCATGCCTATGGCAGTGAGCGCGTTATATACGCATTTCTACAGGATTCTGAAGTACGAGGCACTTCTGATGAAGACCTCACGTCCTACCAATGATCAGAAATCAAAGGTTCTAGGTGTGAATCCGTACTTCTTTTCTGAGTATGATACTGCGGTCCGCAATTATCCTTTGGCCAGATGCATGGCAGTGATCTCCCTTCTTCGAGAATATGATTACAAGGGAAAAGGAGGAGATGTGGGAGAGGCTGTTCCTGCAGAACTGATGGTTGAACTTACCGCTAAGATATTAAATATTTAACAATATAGATTATGGAGTTGATCCGATGTAAAGATGTCTGCAAGAGTTTTGGCGAAAAGGTCGCTCTTGATCATGTTTCGGTAGACATCCCGAAAGGAAAGATCTTTGGTCTTCTAGGCCCTAACGGTGCCGGAAAGACCACATTGATCCGTATAATAAACCGTATAACCATTCCTAATTCAGGTTCTGTCCTCTTCGACGGCCGCCTGATCACTCAGGATGATGTGGAGAAGATAGGATATCTTCCGGAAGAGCGTGGCCTTTACCGTAAGATGAAGGTCGGTGACCAGGCTATGTATTTTGCTCAACTCAAGGGTATGTCATCCAGAGATGCCGCCCGTGAATTGAAGAAGTGGTTCGTAAAGTTCGGAATCGAGAGTTGGTGGAACAAGAAGGTGGAGGAACTTTCAAAGGGTATGGCGCAGAAGGTACAGTTCATCACGACTGTAGTACATAAACCGTCCCTGCTTATCCTCGACGAACCTTTTTCAGGATTTGACCCTGTCAATGCACAACTTATCCGTGAGGAGATACTCCGTCTTAAGGAAGAGGGAGCCACAATCATCCTTTCTACCCATAATATGGAGTCAGTTGAGGAACTGTGTGACAATATCGCCCTTATTAACAAATCACATGTGGTTATAAGCGGTGGTGTGGATGAAATACGTCACAAATACGGCAATAATAATGTTGAACTCGTCTATACGGACGATGCTCTCGTTCAGTCTGAAAGGGGCGTCTTCAAGGTCCTTTCTGACCGTGATGATGCCGGAAGGCATACTGCCGTACTTGCTCTTGAAGATGGTGTGGGAAGTAATGATGCCCTCAAGGCAGTCCTTTCCCAAGGACTTACAGTGAATTCTTTCAAGGAACTTGTTCCTAGAATGAATGATATATTCATCAAACTTGTAACAGAGGAGGAATAGGCTATGAAAATGAGAAATATCAAGACCATCATTTCACGTGAGTATCTTACACGCGTCAAGAAGAAGTCTTTCCTTCTTACTACATTCCTTGTACCGGTTCTTTTTGCTGGCATGTGCATTCTTCCTAGCGTCATCATGCTCATGGTTAAAGACGAGGGAAAGAAGATTGCTGTGGTGGATCAGTCCGGTATAGTGATGCCTTATCTGGAAGACAGTGAGGCTGTTGCTTATTCGGATTATTCTACAGAACCGGTCGACCAGATGAAGTCTCGTTTTGAAGAACTGGGACTTGATGCACTTGTGGTCGTTTCACCACTTGACAGTGTGGCCAAGACCGTTTCTGTGGTTTCATATTCCAACAAGCCTATGAGCGTGGAATTGAAGGAAAGGATAGGGTCCAAGGCCAGTGAGGCAGTAGAGGACTACAGGATAGCGCTTTATGATATGGGTGACCTCAAACAGATCATGGAGGATGTAGAGGCTGATGTATCGGTGGCTACCTATACTCTTGATGAGTCCGGAGAGGAGACAATAACTTCTTCTGAGGTATATATGGTGATTTCCATGGTTCTGTCCATCATAATCTACATGTTCATTGCTATGTTCTCCGGAATGGTGATGCAGAGCGTAATCGAGGAAAAAGCCAGCAGGGTAGTGGAAGTACTCGTGTCATCTGTAAAGGCTACAGAACTTATGTTCGGAAAGATCGTAGGTGTAGCATGTGTCGCTTTGACTCAGTTCTTCCTTTGGATTCTCCTGACTCTTGTACTTGTGGGAGGTTTCTCTGCATTCATCGGTTTCGATTCCATTATGGGTGATCCTGCACAGACCGAACAGATGATGGCCATGACGACACAGATGGGAGGAGTCGATGTCCAGGAGATGACTGAGACGCTCTCTGACGAAAGCGGAATGGGTGCTGTTCTGACAACTCTTGGCAATATCAATTGGGTACAGATGATTCTTGCATTCATCGTTTACTTTGCCCTCGGATATCTTCTGTATGCCTCACTTTTTGCCGCTATAGGATCTGCTGTTGAAAATGAGGCGGATACTAATCAGTTGCAGTTGCCGGTTACCATTCCTTTGATGCTGGCTTTCTTTATTGCGCTTTATGCATTCAATGCTCCGGATAGTGCTGTGGTATGGTGGGGTTCGATGATTCCACTGACATCTCCGATTGTCATGCTTGCCCGTATTCCTTTCGGAGTACCAGGATGGGAACTTGCTTTGTCGATTGTGCTTCTGGTGGGAACTTTTGTCGCATGTGGATGGCTTTCTGCGAAGATTTATAAGATAGGTATCCTCATGTTTGGTAAGAAGACCAATTTCAAGGACCTTTGGAAATGGCTCAAACAGAAATAGCCGTTCATTATAAGTGGATTGACAATGTCGTTATGAATAAGTGTAAGATAGCATTGATTTCTGTCCTGGTATTTCTGGCAGGGTGTACCGTTTCTTGGGGACAGGAATACGCGTGGAAGACAGAACTGATGGATGGCAGCAGGACAGGATGCGTTTCTCCTTCAAAGGATAATGTTCCGGTTGCTCTGGGTACGTTCAAGGGAAAGAAATATGTTGCTCCGGACGGCACTGTCTATCCTGCAAGGTCTATTGTTGCCAAGACTGCACGTGCGGTGATGGATGCTCAGCCTAAGATGGCCAGGGTCAAGGATGTGATCGGACATTCGACATCTGCAATGACGGCAGAGTATCCTGAAAGCGCTCTTTCCAACTGGTTCATTGACCTTCTGATGGACAAGACAGAAAAGTTGGCTGGTAAGGAGGTCCATGTCGGAATAACTAATTTCGGCGGTATCCGTGTAGATATGCCTGAAGGAGAAATCATATTGGATGATATGCTCTCTATGTTTCCGTTCAAGAACCAGTTGGCTTATGTGGAACATTCCGGAAAACAGATCAGAAAGATTCTTGAAGAAATGGCTGCCGACAGGTTTCAGGTGCTTGGAGGTGTGAGAGTTGTTGCAGATGGAGGTAAACTGGTGTCAGTTGAGATCGGAGGAGAGCCTCTAGATGATGATAAGGTCTATGGAATGGCTACTATTTCCTTCCTTCTCGACGGTGGTGATGGCCTTTCTCTGGCGAGGAATGCAAAGTCTGTGACAGTATATGAAGATGTTCAGATAATAGATGCAGTTTTGGAGCATGTATATGCTGAGACTGATGCGGGGCGTCCGATAGAATATAAGACTGATGGCAGAGTGGTTATAAGAGATTTTAAAAAGAATAGATGATGAAGAAGACCGTATTTTTCATTCTTGCGGTCTTGACCGCATTTTCGCTAGATGCTCAGAATCTTACAGTTCTCCATCTGAATGATACCCATAGCCATGTGGATCCTCAGCGTTCCGGTGAGTACAAGGGCTTGGGTGGTGTGGTAGAGCAGTCTGCCTATATTGATAGTGTCCGTAATGCTGATGGAAAGAGAAATGTTCTTCTCTTGCACGGAGGTGATTTCAGTCAGGGTACTTCTTACTTTACCGAAATGGGCGGTGATATTGAAATAGATGTGCTCAATGCTGCGGAATATGATGTCGTGACCCTTGGAAACCATGAGTTTGACAACGGAGCGACAGAACTTTCACGCAGGTTGAAGAATCTGGATGCTCATGTCGTATGTGCAAATTATGATTTTACAGGAACTCCTCTGGAAGGTCTTGTGAAACCTTATGTAGTCGTACGTAAAGCCGGTCTTAAGATCGGAATAATCGGTCTGCTTACAGATATCAGCAGGGTCGTGGACCAGAAACTTCTCGGCGGACTGAAATATCAGGAGCCTGCTCCAGTGATAAACAGGTATGCTGATATTCTGAAAAATGAGAAGGGATGTGATCTGGTCTTCTGCCTGAGTCATCTCGGATATTCAGAAGATGAAGAGGTTGCTTCGCAGATTCGCAATGTAGATGTGATTGTCGGCGGACATTCTCATACGGAACTGGATGAAATGACACGGGTGAAGGATCTTGACGGAAAGGAGGTGATGATCGTTCAGGACTGGTGCTGGGGCATGAGTATAGGTAATCTGAAGGTGTCATACTAGCATGGGAATAGCAGAACTGGTAATAATTGCGATAGGACTTTCGATGGATGCTTTTGCTGTGTCGATATGCAAGGGCTTGTCTGTACAGAAAGTCAGGTCGGAATATGTTGTGAAGGCGGGAATATGGTTCGGAGGATTCCAGGCATTGATGCCTGTCGTGGGCTATCTTCTTGGAGTCAGTTTCGCTGATTTCGTGAGCACGATCGACCATTGGATCGCATTTATCCTTCTTGGTATCATCGGTGGAAATATGATAAAGGAATCCTCTCATAAGGAGGATTATTCAGTGGATCCTGATTTTTCTTTCAGGACCATGCTTGCAATGGCCGTTGCGACAAGTATAGATGCCTTGGCTGTCGGCGTTTCTTTTGCATTTCTTAAGGTGGATATCTGGGAGGCAGTGGTCCTTATCGGCATTACTACCGCACTTTTCTCTGGTGCAGGTATCCTTATCGGAAATTTCTTCGGCGCAAGGTGGAAATCAAAGGCAGAGTTTGCCGGAGGTTTCATCCTGATTGCCATGGGTCTCAAGATTCTTTTAGAACACACGCTTGGTGCATAAAAGCAGGTTACCTGAAGAGTCTGACTTCAGACCGAATATATGGGCGTCATCTCCTGAGGTGACGCCTAGTTTTTTTCGTAGGGTGTCTGTATCCATAGGGATGTTTCTGGCTGTAACTTCCGCTTTAGGGAAATCTTTTCCGGCGGATTTCATTGTTCTTTTGTCCAGAGGTTCTGTTCGGATTATCTCATATATTTTACCCAGACACTTGAGTTCTTCTATTGCAGACTTGTCTTTTAATGCGTAGTAATGCGTGGATCTTCCTAGTTTTGCAATCTGGTATCTTGCACTGATGAGGTTGAATGCTCCGGACTTCATCAGGGCTTTACCTGGTTCGAACAGGTACTTGTCTTCAAGATTGCAGGTAGAGTACATCTCGGGGACAGCAGCGCGTTCTTCAGTTGGGAAAAAGATAAATTCCGAAGGTTCTGAATCAGGATAGTCGGAAGGCAGTTCCGTTACATGGACAGAATATTCTGCATTCCATTCCTTGTCCATCCATATCAGAAGTTCCTTGCATTCACCTCCTGTCGCTACTACATGGACTTCCCTGCAAGTGCTGCCAAGACGGTCGCATACCATGGATATATCTGCCATAGGGGATAGTTTGATCAGGATATTTCTGCATAGGCCGAAGATTTCTTCCTTGAGAGTGAGTGCATCCGGCGTGCAATCTTCTATCAGGAAGACCTTCTTCCCTCCTTCTGAGCGGCGGGCCGGGTCCATATATACAATGTCAGGGCTGAATCCGGAGAGGATGTCTGCAGGTGAGGCCTCATCATGACCAGTGCCGATAGCCTTGTTGCTTATGACTATATTATCTGCGCCTAAGACTTTGAAATTGTATCCGGCTGCCTCACATAGAACTGTCTGCATTTCGTTATATAATACCTTTGATGCCTTTTTTGAGAAGTACCATGTATCGACTCCCAGGCCTCCGGTCAGATCTGCGATCTTCCATGGAAGGCATGATAGCCTTTCTGATTCTATGAAAGATTCTCCAAGGCCAGAGGTCTGAATGATTATGCGTTCTGCCAATGCTGCCTTGTAACTGGCAGTGGCAGAACTGCTGCACTGTTCAGAAGATAGACGAACGGGAAATATCAATGCAGGGTTATCATACCATACCTGTACCTTTCCCTTGATTTTTCTTCTGCTTTCGATACAGTTGACGGCCATGTCCATATCTATTTCCGGCCACTTCTCCCTTGCGAGAATAAGTCTGGAAATGTCCTCTCCGATATGTTCAGATACGAATTTTGCCAACTGTTCCATAATGTGTCCCTTTTCTGCAAAGATACAATATTATTTTCTGTATTGGCTTGGACCTTGCAATATCATGGGTCGTTGATTAATTTTTAGTGAAATGAAACGATTTATAGTTATGATTGCAATGGCGTTCGCAGTAGCGCTGTTTGCAGATAAAGCGAATGCATGTACAGGCATCAGCCTGTCTGCTCAGGATGGCAGCAGGGTTGTCGCCAGAACAGTAGAGTGGGCGGCGACCCCGATGCAGTGCGGATATGTTGTCGCTCCGCGAGGACACATGCATCAGTCCTATACGCCTACAGGGTCAAACGGGCTTAAATATAAAGGTGTATATGGCTATGTCGGAATCTATACGGAGTATGAGCCTTTCGTAGTGGAAGGTGTCAATGAGGCAGGACTTTCTGCCGGACTTTTCTTCTTTCCTCAGTATGGAGAATATGCCCCGTATGATTCTTCGAACAATGACAAGACCTTGTGTGATATGCAGTTTGTATCATGGGTGCTCTCTCAGTTTTCTACAATAGATCAGGTCAAGGACGGGATTGCAAAAGTTGACCTCGTCACTTTGGAGAGCAAGATAGGGGCCGTACATTGGAGGATTACAGAGCCAAGCGGACGTATGGTGGTTCTTGAAATCGTGGCAGGTGTCCCTCATTTCTATGAGAATACTTTGGGAGTCATTACCAATGCTCCGGGTTTTCCATGGCATATGACCAATCTGAACAATTATGTGAATCTGGAGCCTGGTTCTGCCCCAGACAATACCATAAAGCAGGGGATCACCTTGAAACCTTTGGGACATGGCAGCGGAATGCTTGGACTTCCAGGAGACTTTACTTCTCCTTCGCGATTTGTGCGCGCAACATTCTTCCAGACCACTTCCCCTGTATGGGCAACAGGGTTTGATACTGTGGTGCAGGCGTTCCATATACTGAACAACTTTGATATTCCTATTGGTTCTCAGCACATCAAGTCTGAAATTCCGAAAGGGATGCCGAGCGCAACCCAGTTTACTGCTGCGACAGATCTTAAATCGATGAAATTATACTACAGGACCGCATGGAACAGCAATATCAGATGTATAGATCTGATGGGTATTGATTTCCATAAGGTGAAATACCAGTCCTATCCTTTGGATCAGTCGCAGGTACAACCCGTTGAGATGGTGAAGATCAAGTAACTCTTCCGTCCTCTGAGATGGCGGGGCCGGCCATTTGAAGAGGCTCATCATATATTTTCATTCGCCGGAAACCTGATGGCTCAGGCTCCGGCGAAATTTCGTATATTAGCGGCTTGAAAACCACGATTTCCTATGAAACAGTTCAAAGTCCCTAATACCTATGTGATCATATTCTCCGTAATTGCCATTTGTGCGGTTTCTACCTGGTTGATACCGGACGGCAATCCTCAGACATGGCAGGTGTTCTCAGCGCTTTATGAAGGATTCAGTCAGCAGGCAGGAATCATTGCATTTGTCCTTATCATCGGAGGGGCATTCTGGGTTGTTAACAGCACCAAGGCTGTTGACGAAGGAATCATGACCTTTATTTCCAAGGTCAATTCTCTTGAAAGGTTTTCTAGTGTGCATAAGTTGGGGGTAGGAAATATTGTCATAGTACTCATTATGCTGCTGTTCGGACTTTTCGGGGCTGTGTTCGGGATGAGTGAAGAAACCATAGCCTTTGTTGCTGTGGTCATTCCATTGGCAAAGTCCCTTGGTTATGACGAGATCGTAGGAGTCTGTATGGTATATGTCGCAGCACATGTCGGTTTTGCAGGTGCGATGCTTAATCCTTTTACTATAGGCATAGCGCAGGATATGTCAGGACTGTCATTGTTTTCCGGTATTGAGTACAGGGTGTTCTGCTGGCTGGTGCTTATGGCAGTTACCATATCCTTTGTTCTTTGGTATGCTTCGAGGGTCCGTCGCCAGAATATCTTTGAAGCAGTGAATCAAGAACCGTCTGTATCTGCAGATCATGATGAAGATATTCCAAAGAAGAGGGCTTGGATCTGTTTCTGCCTGCTTGCCGTTGTAACGCTCTTATTTTCTGTATTCTATGGCAGCGGATGTAGTATAAAACTAGGGCAGTCTGTCTATGATGTTCCTTTGCTGATGTGGATCCTTGAGGTCCTTTTCCTGCTCCTGTCGTTCCTTGCACTTCGCAGTTCGGTAAGGCTGTATATTCTGAACCTGCTGATGTTTACAATTGTCTATATGGTCGTCGGAGTCATGGGGTATGGCTGGTACCTTCCTGAAATCTGTGCCTTATTTATGGCTCTGGGAGTTGCTTCCGGCTTTTCGGCCGGATATTCTGCTGATAATATATCCAAGGAATTCATTGCCGGTGCAAAAGATATATTTTCTGCAGCCCTGGTTATAGGTTTTGCAGCAGGTATAATAGTAATATTGAAGGAAGGACAGGTTATAGATACCATGCTTGCTTCCATGGCTGCTGCATTGGAAGGTGCCGGCAGGGCCGGGGCACTGGGATCCATGTATGGAATACAGACATTCATAAACATATTCATTCCTTCCGCTTCTGCAAAGGCGGCAGTAACAATGCCTATAATGGCTCCGTTCTCTGACATGATCGGTGTTTCGCGTCAGGCTACGGTTCTGGCATTCCAGTTCGGAGACGGCTTTACTAATATGATTACTCCATGCTCCGGCGTCTTGATGGCGGTGCTCTCGGTTGCAAGGATACCCTATGAGAAGTGGTTCAAATGGGTGTGGAAATTCATTTTCCTTCTGATCGTTCTAGGATTCCTCCTCCTGTTGCCGACACTCTTTCTTGATCTTCCGGGATTCTGATGAATCTGCTTGTAAAAATCAAAAGCCGCTACCTTCACAGGCAGCGGCTTTCATCTGTACTTTAACTTTGATTTAGGTTCAAGCAGTAAATTTCGGCTCTAACAAATTTGTTATGTCAGTTCTTCTTTTTCTGTTTTTACCTTCTTTAGGCAAAGATAAGCCGAATAATTTATTTGGTGAAGATATTGTGATATGTGGGGTGAAAATGTGATATTTCTAGTGTTTTTGTGACTAAAATCAAATATTTGTGACTAAAAAATATATTTTGTAATTTTGTCACACTTAAATTGTGATTAAAATTATGGCTCAGACTGCTTCGATTTTCCGTAAATTCGTTCCTCAACTTCTCCATATGATCGTATTGCCGATCTTCTTCTTTGCTTTTATGCTGATATATAGCCCGATGGAGATCGAGACCTTTCTCGGACGTGAATGGTTTGGTGTGCATCTGACTATAATTTCATGTATCGTCATGTTCTGCGCCGCGGTAACACGTATTGCGTACTATTTCATACCTATGCGTCTTAATTATACCCTATATGTTTTCTGGTGTTTGTTGGAAATCATATTTACCTCGTTCTTTGTGGCGCTTTATGTATGGCTTATTCAAAAAAAGACTATGCCTTATTTTGAGTTTGTCACAGGTTCGTTTCAATACATATTCCTGTCTCAGATATTTGCTTATGTGATTCTGGCACTTTCGATGAGGATATATGAGTATCATAACAAACCATTGTCAGAAAATCTTTCCTCTGTGCAGAGGATGCGTTTTTATGACAATCTTCACAATCTTAAGATTGTCCTTACTCCTTCTTCTGTCCTGTATATTTCTGCAGAAGAGAATTATGTCAATATTTATTATATGGAGAACGGAAGAGTCAAGGAATACAGTCTCAGAAGTTCCATGAAGGCAATCGATGAGTTATGTCAGGATAACGGGCTTATGCGTTGTCATAGGTCATTTTACATCAATCCCGCCCATGTCAAGGTCTTACGAAAGGACAGGGACGGGATTATGTATGCTGAACTTGATGCTGACGATGTGCGTCATATTCCTGTTTCAAAGACATATTACGGAAGGTTGTCCGATATGCTTTAGAAAAGTCCGTAAAGTTGTGCGTCGATTTTGTCTGTTATCTGGGCGAAGTCTTCCGGACGGTTTTCAAAATCCAGATCGTCTGCTTCTATCACAAGAACCTTTCCTGGGTAATCTGCGATCCAGGCGTCATATCTTTCATTCAGGTTGTTGAGATATTCGATGCTGATGCTCTTTTCGTAGTCTCTACCTCGTTTCTGGATCTGGGAAACAAGATGAGGGACAGATGATTTGAGATATATCAGCAGATCAGGTTCTCTGACCATGGACATCATCAGGTTGAACAGTTGCATATAGGTGTCGAAGTCGCGTTCCGAGAGGTTTCCCATAGCCTTGTTGTTTGCCACAAATATGTGTACTCCTTCAAGTATGGTCCTGTCCTGGATGATCACCTCGTCTGATTTTGAAATTTCCAGAAGGTCCTGAAAACGTTGCGCCAGAAAGTAGGTCTCAAGGTTATATGACCATCTTTCTATATCCTTGTAATAGTCCTCCAGATACGGATTGTATGTGACGGATTCGTATTTCGGAATCCATCCGTAATGCTGAGAGAGCATCTTGGTCAGCGTCGTCTTTCCGCAACCTATGTTACCTGCTATTCCTATATGCATCTTAAACCAGTCCCTGTGCCATCATTGCTTCTGCTACCTTGATGAATCCTGCAATGTTGGCGCCTTTTACATAATTTACATATCCGTCTTCTTCTGTTCCGTACTTCACGCATGCTTCATGGATATCTGTCATGATCTGCTTGAGGTGCGCGTCCACTTCTTCACGGGTCCATTTGAGTCTCATCGAATTCTGTGTCATCTCAAGACCTGATGTCGCAACTCCGCCTGCATTGGAAGCCTTACCTGGAGAATAAAGGAGTTTCGCGTTCTGGAAAACTTCGATGGCCTCTGGGGTACATGGCATGTTTGCACCTTCTGCAACGCACATGCATCCGTTTGCAACCAGTGTCCTGGCTTCTTCCTCGTTGAGTTCATTCTGTGTGGCGCAAGGCATTGCTATGTCGCATTTGACGCTCCAAGGACGTTCTCCCGGGAAGTATTTCGCTGTCGGATACTTCTCTACATACTCTCTGATTCGACCTCTGTATATGTTCTTGAGTTCCATTATGTATGCAAGTTTTTCTGTGTCGATTCCTTCAGGATCGTAGATCGAGCCGTTCGAATCTGACATCGTAACGACCTTTGCTCCGAGTTGGAGAGCCTTCTGTGCAGCGAACTGTGCCACATTTCCTGAGCCGGAAATGGCTACTGTCTTTCCTTCGTAACTGTCTCCACGTGTTGCCAGCATTGCAGAGGCGAAATAGCATGTACCATATCCTGTAGCCTCCGGTCTCATAGGGCTTCCTCCCCATGTCTGACCCTTTCCGGTGAGCACTCCTGTAAATTCGTCGCGGAGTCTCTTGTACTGTCCGAACATATAGCCGATTTCACGTCCTCCTACTCCGATATCTCCTGCCGGTACGTCTGTGTCAGCACCGATATGCTTGTGAAGTTCGCTCATGAAACTCTGACAGAAACGCATGACCTCGTTGTCTGACTTGCCTTTTGGATTGAAATCCGAACCTCCCTTTGCGGAACCCATAGGAAGTGTCGTGAGGCTGTTTTTGAAGGTTTGCTCGAATGCGAGGAACTTCATGATGCTGAGGTTTACGCTAGGATGGAAACGGATACCACCCTTGTATGGACCGATGGCACTGCTGCACTGTACTCGGAATCCTCTGTTTACCTGTATTTCGCCCTCGTCGTCAAGCCATGGGACACGGAAGATTATTATTCTTTCAGGTTCCACAATTCTTTCCAGGACCTTCAGGTCCATGAGGTAGGGATGTTCTACAATATAGGGGGCAACGCTTTCAAGTACTTCCTTGACAGCCTGATGGAATTCTTTTTCTCCAGGGTTTCTGGCAATAAGGTCGGCCATGAAACCGTCTACATAATTCTGTGTGTACTGGTCCATAATCGTATCTATCTGTTAGGGGTTTCTAATACGTATATCTTTGCAAAATTGCGAATATTCTGATTTAAATCCAAACGATGACTGTATTTTTGTTATATTTGTAAAATCCATATCAGAATATAGCAGTATGAACAAGAAAGCAGAAAATCAGGAGAGTATTCAGATTGTAAAGTCTGAATATGTATTTTCCCGTCCGGGCATCAATGATCAGTATATATCTGATGCGCATAGCATGGTCTGGTCAGAAGGCGGATATCCTAGAATCAGACTCAGTATTCTCAACAGGTACTATAAGAACTTATGGGAAAACTATGATATGTCTTTCTGTATTCATGTTTATAGAGATATGGATGGTCTGGACTCTCCTATATTTGACGAAAATTTCTCACTTTCTGTATGTGAACCGTATAACACAGTCATTCAAAGATGGTTTGACCTGAGGGAGTGTGACTGTCCTGATAAATATAGAATCTTTGTGTACTGCGGATCGGAATGTGTTCTGGAGGATACGTTTACTCTTGTCTATGTGCCTGAACCATATTCATCTACAGTTAAACAAAGTAATTTCATTCTCCATAGGGGAGAGAAGGACCAGGACTTTGATTATGAGAATACAGGCCCCGTATATGCTACATTCGATATAGAGAATCTGGGGGTTGTCATGTTGGGAACTTCATATGAAATCGAGATTGATAAGGTAAATTTCGCATTTCGTGTCGAGTACCCTCTGACGGTCGATGTATATAATGAAAATGGATACAGGGTCTGGCATGAAACCCAAGGTGTGGAATCATATCTGATGGAAGGAAAAAGATACATCTGCGGTTTTTTTGAAATCGGCAGGAATGGTTCGCTTCTGTGGAACAAGGGGACCTATAGGGCAGAAGTGCGTTTCTTTGATGAAGTGGTGACGGTAGGAACTTTTCATGTGGGAACATGCAATCTGGAATATCAGTTCTCGAATATTGAACTTAATCCAAGATTGAGCGTCGTGGGCAAAAAGCATATATCTGCGGAAAGTGCGACGGATTCCATGGCGAAGTTGAATGAACTCATAGGACTTGAGAATGTAAAGAAGAAGATAGAGGAGTACCGCAGCGTAGTGATGCTTTCAAGGAAGCGTGAAATGGCCGGGCTTCCAGTTGTAAAGCCAGTTCTGCATGCTGCATTCATGGGTAATCCGGGCACAGGAAAGACAACTGTTGCAAAGATTCTGGGTTCTATGATGAAGGAACTTGGACTTTTGAGCAAGGGTCATGTAGTCGTGGAGGAAAGAAGTACCCTCATGGGTCAAAACTATGCGTCAGAGCAGGAAAAGACCTTGAGCGCGCTGGAGCGTGCGAAGGGTGGTATCCTCTTCATTGATGAGGCTTATCTTCTTTACCAGCCTGACGATCCTCGTGATCCGGGAATCCATGTCATAGAGACCCTCCTTACAGCATTGGCGGATCAGGATAAGCAGGACTGGATGCTTCTCATTGCCGGATATACCGAGCCTATGATGAGGCTTCTTGACCGGAATGTCGGTCTGAAGTCCAGAATTCCTGAACAGAACCATTTCTATTTCGATGATTATACTGTCGATGAACTCATGCAGATCGCAGAACTTTTCTGCAGGCAGAACGGTTATGAACTGACGGAAGATGCGTTCGCGAAGGTGCGTGACAGAGTGGAGCGTGAATATGCGTTGAAAGACAATAAGTTCGGTAATGCCAGATTTGTAAACAACCTGTTCAAGACGGAGATTGTGCCGGCTTTCTCTATGCGAGTCAATAAATTGGATGAGGCGACACTTGCAGATCTTACTCTTATCAAGGGAGAGGATGTATCTGATACTATTGCTAGTGAGAAGTTTGATGACAAGTTCGATATGGAGGGGGTTCGTCGTGCCCTTGACAAATTGGATTCAATGGTAGGACTTGTACATGTCAAAGAAATGATTCATGCCATGGTTGATACTGCTGTGTGGCTCAGGGATGCCGGAAAACCGTATTTCAACAGCAAGTCTCTCAAATGGGTCTTTGCTGGTAATACCGGTACTGGCAAAAGTGCTGTCGCGTCACTCCTTGGTGAAATACTTAAGTGTATGAATGCTCTTGACCGGGGACATCTTGTCGAATTGAAAGGAGAGGAACTTGTAGGTATGCCGGAATACAGGCAGGATGAAGTTATCGGCGATGCGGTCAACAAGGCTCTGGAAGGCGTACTTTTTCTTGATGGTGATGCACAGGATTGTTATAGTGGATATGAATCGGAATCTTCGGCTTTGAGACTTAAGATTGAGAGCAAGGTTTCGGAACTTCGTGGGCGTTGCGCAGTTGTTGTGGGTGTCCATAAGGACGATATGGCAGTATTGGATCGGTTGATGCTTCCTGCAGATAGTCCTTATCACCTTATGTTTGAGGATTATGATGCAGACCAGTTGCTTCAGATAGTCCGGAATATATTGAAGAAGGAAGCCCTTACCATTGATCAGGAAGCATCAGAGCATTTGTCCAGATATATTCAAGAAATGAAAAAGGCCAACACCTATGGTTTGGCGTCGGCCCGTACAATGAAGTATCTTGCTAATATGATCAATGACAAGTATCTGTTCAGGATGAGTCATTCTTACGGCCCTTCTCAGGGTGTCGTCACTCTTGAGGATGTTGACGAATTTGTCTGGAAGGATTATTCAAGAAAACCGATTGGCTTTTAGAACAGGAAGCCTGTGTTGATGTAGAATGCTCCGTTTCCGTCCTGTTTGTTGAAAGAACGTGCGTATTCGAAGGCCACGATGAAGTTCTGGTTCATGATGAATCGCAGACCTGCACCTGCTGAGGCGTGGAGACCGTCCTTGCGTGATATGTCTATATATTTCTTGTAGAGTTCCGGCTTCGCTCCGGTTCTGTTTGTCAGGTCATAGCCCTTGAAGACATGCGCTCCGTCTGTAAAGGCACTGAGGGCAAATGCAATGTTCTGGTTGAATAACTGGAAGTCAATGAATCTATATCGGAGTTCTATGTTGTAGAATCCTGTATGCAGACCCTGTACTCTGTCAAGCATCAGACCACGTGTGGTGCGGTAACCTCCGATAGCGTCATAGTCTCTTGTATATCCCATGTTCGAGTAGAACGGCATGAGATACCATGGTGTGTTGTTCCCAAGGAATCCCTGATAGGCGAGTCTGTAGGCAAAGACGAGTTTGTCTGAAACGATAGGGACGTAATGTCTGAATGTTGCGGATACCTTGTATGAGTCCATTGATGAACCCAGCCATTTAGGTGCTACGATTGCATGTGCCTCAGCCCAGATACCCTTTGTCGGATTGTTCTGCACGTTTCTGGAATCGTACATGAGTCCTGCTTTGAGTGCTGATACGAACTGGTTTTCTCCTGTATCATTCAAAATACCCCAGTCCTTGTAAAGTCCGTAAAGAGATCCGTCTACAGGAGTATAACCATCTGGTGTGAATTCGTGATGGTTGATCCAGTAGAATGTGTATCCCGCCTCCCAGAAGAAGTTCTTTGCAATCTTTCCTGTAAGGTCAGCCTTTACGCGCAATGACTGCCTGCTGTAGCGGTAAAAGCCGTTTGGAATCTTTCCTTTTTCAATGAAATCGGTCTCAGTATCCTTGTCGCTGAACTGGAAATCGTCCGGATAATCATTTAAATAATTATCCTTGCCATAGGTATAGATGCTCTGATATCCGTTGAATCCGTAGAAGTCAAGGGCTGATTCGTTGTTGTAGTTGGTGCAGATGGAAAGACGTATATCCTTTCCAATATTCATGTTGTCATAATTGAGGAACAGGTTCCATGTGCCTCCTGTATATGCAGAAGCCTCAATGTACCACCATGACTTAGGGTTCGGATATGTGCTGCCATCTCCAAAGTTGTAGATGTTAAGAAGCGCTCCGTACTGGAATCCGCGGTCTGCATCAAATGCCACAACCGGAAGAGGACCGAAGTTGAGTCCGGTCTTTATGATTTCTCCGTTTTCGTTATACTTGACATTCTTCTTTTCTTTCTTGGTTTCCTTTTCTGCTGCAGATGTATCTGCGTTTTCTGCAAAAGAAGGGATGCAGAGCATAATGGCCGCCATGGCGGTAATTAATGTTCTTTTCATGTTGTTTTATTAATGGTTAAGGTTTTTAAAGTCTGTTAAAGTCTTTGATGATTGAGGCAAATCTCTTTCTGAGTTTTTTGCAGTGTGTGACTCTTATGTCGGAAATGAATCGTCTTACTCCTTCTATATAATCGTGGAAGTAACTATATGAAGGAATGAACAGGAGCATGATGGTCAGAGCAAAATACCATGGCATGAAGCAGAATGTCAGAGCCGCCAAAACAGGGAACCAAACCAGTCCTAAACCCAGTTTCACACCAAAACTTACTGTATTTCGGAATGCTTTATCCCTTATCTTGCTTCTTACCAGTTTTTCAGTTACCCACATAGGGAGGCAGACGATGCTGCTGAATATGAAGTATGGAAGGCCTATGATTCCTGCCAGGGTCTTGCCTGTAATCTTAAGGATGTCGCTTTTGCCTCGGAATGAATAGATGGATATTCCGTCCTTCTTTCTGTACTTTTCAAATTCGGCAACATCTCTTAACAGGTCCTCCATCTTTTCAGGATGTTCTTCGCATGCCTTTTCAATAGAAACGATGAATTCTTTGTTCTTCATCATGCTGTCATAAAGGCAGGTACCGAAGTTTCCATAGTTTCTTCCCTCCTCTGCGATCGCAAGCATCTTTGTAAGAATCCATTTTTCCTTGAGGTGTTCCCCGTCAGGGATATATGTGAACACTTCCGAGAGCCTTGAAGCGAGTTCTTTGCGCAGAGGCTCCATCATCTGTGCTTCAGTCTCCACATTCAGGGATTTTACGAATTCCGTTACATTTATGGGTCTTCCATATGTGAGCAGGGAAGTGCTTCTGTATCTGAAGAAATCTCCGTATTCGAGTCCTACCGGTACTATGTATACAGGTTTCTTTTCTCCGAATCTGGCATTTGCCGCCAATGCTGCGCGAAATATTCCTTTGCCAAGCGGAAGCAGAGATTTCTCCGGTCTGTGCCTTCCCTCGGGAAACATGCAGAACCTTACATCGTTTTCCAAGGTCTCTACGATTATGTCCTGAGTTTCCACATTCTTGAGGACGTTACGAAGACCATCCCTTTGACGTACCATCGGCAGGATACGCAGGAAAAACATGATCTTGGCGATCAGCCTGTTGTTGAACATGTCCGCTCTGGCGCCGAAAACTATGGAGCCTTTATTGGCTCTAAGTACGACAATAGCATCCATTAATGTATTGCAATGGTTTGCTGCGAGAATTACAGGACCGTCAATGGGAATGTTCTCCTCTCCTCTGATCTCTGTTTTTCTATAACTGTTTTTTGTGCACCAATCTACGATAGGCCTTAGACAGGTGTACAGAAAATCCTTTTCGTATATGTTTTTTCTAGCCATTTAGATTCTTATTCTTCATTTGCTTCCTTTCTGCCTCTGACTCTCCATAGGAAAGCAAGTGTCAGACCGGATATGATATGCCATACACCCCACCATGCAGTGATGATAAGCATTCCTCCATTGTTTGCCCAGGCTCCTGTTTCCGGAAAGATATTTGGATTAAGAAGGAGTATCAGTCCTAGTCCTGAGTTCTGGATACCGGTTTCTATGGTAAGTGTTCTTCTGTCTTTATAAGGCAGTCTGAGTAATGTACTTGTTCCGAATCCTATGCCTAGGGCAAGAAGGTTATGCAGGAGTACGACAAGGAATATATATCTGATACATGCCATGAAGACATCCAGGTTGCCTGTGAAGATAATGATCACCATGGCGATGAATACTGCAATCGAAAGGTATTGCAGAGGCTTTCTCAGTATGCTTGCGACTTTCGGAAGATATTGTCCGCATAGGATACCGAGCACAAGAGGAATGCCCATGATGATGAAGATGCTCTGGAAAATCTCTCCGAGCGGAATTTCAAGTTCAGGAAGTGATCCGATTCCATGGTTTCCTGCAAAATTAAGATACATCTTTCCCCAGAAGGCGAAGTTCAGAGGGGTGGTGATGACGCAGGCTGCCGTGTTGAATGCTGTCAGGGAAACAGAAAGTTCTGAATTGCCTCTGGAGAGAGAGGTGATGAAATTTGAAATGTTTCCTCCCGGACAAGATGCCACGAGGATCATTCCCAATGCGATCATTGGAGAAATCCAATGTCCGAACGCCATTATCAGACATAAGGTAAGGGCTGGGAGCAGAACTAACTGACACGCTATACCCGTTATGATGGACTTCGGATTCTTTATTATATCAACGAAGGTTGATGGCTTTATTCCCAAGGCTACGCCGAACATTACAAATGCGAGAACAATGTTCAGGAGGGTGGATCCTCCATTCATGGTAACGTTCAAGGCATCCAGATTTCGAATGACTTCTTCACTCATATAAAGGTAGGTTTTTAGATTTAGTAAACAAAGATACTATTTTTTGCGTTAATGACAAAAAACGTGCTTATTTAGTTAGTAAAAGTTCGCTATTTGTGGCGTAATTCCAAATTTTTCGTAAATTTGGAGGTAAGACAGAACCAGGTATGCATTATATGATATTGATAATATATTTGGCTTTAGCCCTTTTACTCCAGTTTCTGGTTGGAGATTTTCCTGTTTCGCTTTTTGCCTTTCCTGTCAATGTCATTATGTTCCTTATATGGGCTGTTGCGGTTCTTGCATTATGGAAGCAACGAAGGAAATCCGCTTTTGTCCGTTTCATGCTTTCTTCGGGGGCGACCTATTGTGCCGTCGGACTCTTTCTGATATTTTGTCTTGCCCTCGGAATCACCGGTTTCAGGGATATCGTATGTACATGGCCTTTTGTAGCCTTCATGTTGTATTTCCAGACAGTACTTGCTTATGTGATTCTTCGCGGTTGGAGGGAGGCCACTGCGACAGGCGCGCGTTTGGGTGCTTTGAGATGGCGTTTCATCTTTCTACATGTGGGACTTTTGACTGCTATATGTTTTGCCTATTGGGGTGCTCCCGATTCTGAGACATATAGGATGCAGGCTTTTAAAGGTGTTCCTGTATCTGAGGCTTATAGTGAGGATGGAGGTGTCCATATGCTTGGATATGATGTGGTATTGGACGAGTTTTCCGTATCATATGGTATTGATGGGATGCCTTCTGATTATACTGCAGTTGTCACTGTCGGTGACGAGAAGACCGGATTGCGGGTGAATCATCCTTATTCTGTTTCCTTTGGTGAGGATATTTATCTTTCCGGATATGATTCTTCGGCATTTGAGTATTGTATCCTGCAGATCGTGATTGAGCCTTGGAAATACGGAGCGTTAGTTGGAATTATAATGATGCTTGCAGGAGCCTTCATGCTTTTTGTCAATGGCCCTCGCAGTAAAAAAGAAGATCGTGACTGATATGGCTTGGGATATTTTCATATGGTTTGGCTTATTTTCCCTGTTGTTGTCAGCAGGAGGAGCAGTTGCTTCGTTATGTGCCAATGATCATTGGTCATCGTCGTCATTACGTTATCGTTGTCGCAGAAGTTGGGCACTTGTCTTGACTTCTCTCTCCGTTCTTGTACTTGCTCTATTCATTGTCTGTCTATGGATAGACCTCGGTCGTCCTCCATTGAAGACTATGGGTGAGACCCGTCTTTGGTATTCCTTTTTTGCCTTGCTTTCCGGCTTGTTCACGTATCTTCGTTGGAGATACAGATGGATACTTTCGTTTTCTACTGTTCTGGCGACAGTATTTGTAGTGATAAACATTCTTCGTCCGGAGATTCATGACCAGTCATTGATGCCTGCGCTTCAAAGTCCGTGGTTCATTCCTCATGTTACAGTGTATATGTTCTCATATTCTCTTCTGGGATGTGCATTTCTTATCGCTGTCTTCGGATTGTTCAAGCCGCGAAAAGATATGCTTCAGGCTGCTGATACCCTTGTATATATAGGTACAGCGTTCCTTACTTTCGGAATGCTGTCAGGTGCCATGTGGGCCAAGGAGGCTTGGGGACATTATTGGAGTTGGGATCCGAAGGAAACCTGGGCTCTGATCACGTGGCTTTGTTATGTTTTATATATGCATCTTAGGATTATGGGAAGAATAAGCCACAGAGCCTTATGCCTGCTCTTGATCTTCTCGTTTATTTGTCTTCAGATGTGCTGGTGGGGAGTGAATTATCTCCCATCGGCTCAGGATAGCGTACATGTTTATAATAGATAAGATTATGAAGAAACTGATCAAATGGTGTGTGTGCTTACTGCTGGTTGCGGTAGCGGCAATGACTTTGGTCTACAGACTTGTGAATCAACTTCCGTCTGCAGATCTGCCTGCAAATATTCAGGTTCTGGAAATCCTTGAGGATGGCGGATGTCTGTCTTGCCATTCTGCGGATCCGAAGGTTCCCTTCTATGCGAAATTTCCGGTTGCCGGAAAGATTGTCATGAAGGATATAGATTCTGGTTACAGAGCGTTTGATGTCGAACCTTTCATGGAGGCTCTTGCTGTGGATGGAGAAGTAACTGCTGTCGATCTTGCAAAGATCGAGAAGGTTGTTATTGATGACCGCATGCCTATGCCGAAGTATTATCTGGTTCATTGGGGAAGTTCTCTTACTGACGCAAAGCGTGCTGTGGTTCTGTCCTGGATACGTGAGCGCAGGGCTGAAATGTATGATGACGGATTGACTGGGGATAGAGCAAACGAGCCTGTACGCCCTATCGATACTGAGGTATCTGTAGATGAAGAGAAGGCTGCTCTTGGTTTTGCCTTGTTCCATGATCCGCGCCTTTCCGTGGATAATACAGTGTCATGTGCCACCTGCCATGCCTTGGAGACTGCAGGTGTCGACAATCATCAGTATTCGCATGGAGTAAATGACCAGTTGGGAGGCGTAAATGCTCCGACAGTGTATAATGCGGTGTATAATTTCGTGCAGTTCTGGGATGGACGTGCCAAGACTCTTGCAGACCAGGCTGCCGGTCCTCCTCTTAATCCTGTGGAAATGGCTTCGACATCTTTTGATGAGATCATCGCAAAATTGAAGAAGGATAGAGCGTTTGTCAAGGATTTTGAGAAGGTTTATCCGGACGGTCTTACTGAGGCCAATATAACTGATGCCATTGAGGAGTTTGAGCGTACGCTCCTTACTCCGAATTCGAGATTCGACAAGTGGCTTCGTGGTGATGATTCCGCTATTACCTCAGAAGAACTTGCTGGATATGAACTTTTCAAGACTTATGACTGTGCGACATGTCATGTGGGTCCTAATCTCGGAGGTCAGTCTTACGAACTCATGGGACTCCGTAAGCATTATTTTGCAGACAGAGGGTTGGAACTGACAAATGAAGACAACGGACGTTACAAGGAAACTCAGCAGGAGCGTGACCGTCATCGCTTCAAGGTTCCGGGTTTGCGTAATGTGGAACATACATGGCCTTATTACCACGATGGAACACGCCATACGCTGGAAGAGGCTGTGCGCGACATGGCTATATATCAGAGCGGTGTCGAACTTTCTGATGTAGAAATTGCTCAGATCACCTCATTCCTGAATACCTTGACAGGTGAATACAATGGAGTACTTCTTACAAATGACAATCCTCGTGAACTGATTCACGGTCATTAGGATTTTCTTCCGAAGAATCTGTCGATAATAAGGGCGATGGCACCGTCTCCGGTAACATTACATGCAGTTCCGAAACTGTCCATCGCTATATAAAGTGCAATCATGAGCGCTTGGGCTTCCTGGTCAAATCCCAACATTGACTGAAGAAGTCCGAGCGCTGCCATTATAGCGCCTCCAGGAACCCCTGGTGCAGCCACCATAGTTATGCCTAACATGCAGATGAATCCGAAGAACATGCCGAAATCATACGGAGTACCCTGCATGATCATGAGGGCAAGGGCACATGCGACTATCTTCAGAGTACTTCCGGACATATGGATCGTAGAGCATAGAGGGATAACAAAACCCGCGACATCTTCAGATACTCCGTTCTTTCTGCTCTGTTCAAGAGTTACCGGTATTGTTGCTGCTGATGATTGTGTTCCTAGGGCTGTGAAGTATGCAGGCATCATCTTCCATAGAAGCCTTAACGGGTTCTTTCCTGTCAATCCACCTGCAATAATGAACTGGAGGAGAAGGATCGCTATGTGGATGAGGAATATTATTCCGATTATCTTGATGAAGACGGTAAGGATTGAAAATACCTGTCCTACATAGGTCATGTTCAGGAATATTCCGAATATATATAAAGGGAGCAGAGGTATTATCGCTGTCCTGATGGTCTTGATCACAACCTGTTCGAAATCATGGACTGCGTCTTTCAATGTCTGTCTTTTTTCGAGTGCTGCCAATCCCAGGCCCAGCATGAAGGCAAATACCAGTGCTGTCATCACATTCATCGCAGGAGGAATGCTGACTGTGAAGAATGGTAGAGGTTCTGCTTCTGATTCTATCTGTGCCAATGCTTCCGGATTTATCATCGAGGGGAATATGGCAGCACCTGTCAAGTATGAACATAGACCTGAAAAAACGGTCGAGCCATAGGCTATCAGCACTGTTGCAAGAAGCATCTTTCCTGCTCCTTTTCCAATGTCCGATATTGCAGGAGCAACAAGCCCGACGATTATCAAAGGGATGGCAAAGCCGAGGAACTGGCTGAATATCCCGTTGAATGTGAGGAATGACCGGACTATCCATTCCGGTACTATCAGTCCAAGTCCGATACCGAGTCCGATTGCTATGATTATCTTGGTCAAAAGACCTGTTTTAGGTAGTTTCATGTGGTTAACAGAATTGTTATTGCGGTTAACTAAAATGTTTAATTTGTTTGTGGATAGTTTATTGGCGAAGTGTTTCTACCAAAATTTATTCATCTCAGGATTGTACTCAAATCCTGCTTTGCCTAGTCTCTCCGTGATGTCCTCAAGAGGGATTCCGAGGTCCTCGCACATACTTTCCAGACTAGGATAGAAGTCTCTCAATTTCATGTTGACCCAACTCAACAATATCATGGGGTCTTTAGGGTAATCTGTCATTTCCATTCTATTTTTACTTCAGAACCTGTTCCTTCAAGGAACTCTTCATATGATATGTATCGCGCTCCCATCGATTTCAGATGAGGAGTTTCCAACTGGCAGTCAATGAATGCTCCACCTTTAGATTCCATGTATCTGGCAAGATGGATCAGTGCCAGTTTCGATGCTCCTGGTGCGACGGAGAACATGCTGTCTCCTAGAAAGGCCCTTCCGCATACGAAACCGTACAGACCTCCGACAAGATCTTCACCATCCCATACTTCCACACTTTGGGCAAGTCCCATATCATGAAGGCTCATCCAGATATCTATGAGTTCAGGACCGAGCCACGCGTTATCCTCTTCAATCCTTCCGTCTATACATGCGCATCCTGTCAGTACTCCGTCAAAGGCTTCGCCGATGGTGCAATGATATCTTCCTTTGTTGATCATGTTGCGCATCGAATGTGATACGTGTATCTCTGACGGATGTATGACAAATCTTTTGTGCGGTGCCCACCAGCATATACGTTCAAGTTTATATGCGTAATAGGGGAATATACCCATAGGGTAGGCCTTTGCCAGTGTTTCTGGCGTAATTTCTCCGCCTACGGCGTAGAATCCGCTCTCATTTCCGTATCGTGGGTCCGGGAACTCATCGGTATGTGTCAGGTCGAATATCATGACAATGCGTATCCTTCGTCAGTTGCCGAGACAACAGCAGTAAATCCTTCTTTTCTTCCGAAAAGTATCTCACGCATGAGAAGTGGAGTTATCCTTGAATTGAGGACCCTTTCCAGTTCTCTTGCTCCGTATTCCGGCGTGAATCCTTCCTTGAGAAGTTTTTCAAAAGCCTCCTTGGTTATTTCGAGTGTTATGTTCTTTGAATCCAGTCTTCCTTGAAGTTTCTGTATCTTGTCTTCCAGAATCATTCGCGCCATCTCCCTGTCCATATCATTGAAGACGACTACAGAGGTCAGCCTGTTGATGAATTCAGGAGCGAAGACATTCTTTACTTCCTTGGCCATCGCTCCACCTGCATCGACTTTTCTTTCGAATCCGATGCCAGCCTTGTGTGCATATCTCGCTCCTGCATTCGAAGTCATTATCAGAACAACATTTCGGAAATCCACCTTCCTGCCCTTGTTGTCAGTAATGACGGCATAGTCCATTATCTGCAACAGAAGGTTGTATATATCCTCATGGGCCTTCTCTATTTCGTCAAGGAGCAGAACGCAGTATGGGTTTCTCCGTATCGTATCCGTCAATATACCTCCGTCGTCGTAACCTACATATCCGGCAGGGGAGCCGATCAGTTTCGCTACAGAATGTTTTTCGGAGTATTCACTCATGTCGAACCGATGTAGAGGAACATGGAGTTGCTGGGCAAGGACTTTTGACAATTCTGTCTTTCCTACTCCGGTCGGTCCCACAAAAAGGAAGTTTCCAATCGTCTTGCCGTTGTCAAGCAGTCCCGCTTTTGACATGAGGACAGCCTCAGAAACTGCCTTTATTGCGCCGTTCTGTCCATATATCTTGCACGCAAGACGTTCTTCCATGCAGAAAAGATCATCACGGATATCGTCATCACTGGCCTGGACATCGGACTTGCATATGTCAGAAAGTGCCTGGTCAAGAGTCTTGAGGTCGACCACGTCCTGATTTCTTGTCTGGGCATATGCTCCAGCCTCATCCATAAGGTCGATTGCCTTGTCCGGCATGCATCTCTCCTGCATATATCTCTGACTTATTCTGACGGCGTGAGGAATCGTCCCGGTTTCATATCTTACTCCATGGTATGCCTCCAACTCTGAAACCATGCTGTCAAGAATAGTTTCTGTTTCTTCTGGTGTCGGTTCTTCTATCTCTACCTGACGGAAGAGCCCAAGTACTCCGCTATCATGGTTACTAAGTTTCTTTGTGTCTTCTGGAGTTGCTGATATAATGAATTTAAGGTCAGAAGACTTGAAGTATGGGATTAACAGACTCAGTATGTCTTTTGAACTGTCATCCATCCTTCCTGCTCCACCTAGAGAGCGCAGTTCGTCTATGTAGATGGTCATTCCTCCTTCGCTGCGAATCGCTTCCATGATTTCCTGTACGCGTCCCTCGAGGTCTCCTCTATACTGTGTTCCGCTTAACAATGCGCTGATATTCAGTTCAATCAATATCTCATCTTTAAGTCTTTCTGGAACTGAACCACTTTCCATAAGATGTGCTACTCCTCTTGCCACACTGGTCTTTCCGACCCCTCTGCCTCCCACAAGAAGTACATTGTTCTTGTTTTTTCGGCACAGGATTCTCAAAGCCTTGTCCATCTCATCTTTCCTGCCTGTGATTTCACTGAAAGGAGTGACCGGATTGAAGTATTTTGCCAGTCTTTCTTCTGGCTCTGCACTCAGAGAATCACTTATAGCAATAAGTGAGTTAAGGAACTCTGGAATGCTGCAATCCAATGACTTTTCCATATAGAATCTTGCATAGGACTCTTCGAGGCGGAAGAATGAATAGATGACATGGTGCAGTTGCACGGTATCTACCATTGCTGATACTGCTGTCTTGCCAGCAATATCCAGAAGTTCCTGCAATTGTTCTGAAAAATCTATTTTAAGGTCCAGACCTTCAGGTACTGTTCCCAAATCATTGAGGTAATCGTATATGCTGTCTTCCAGTTCTTGAGAGCGTCCACATTTCGAGTAGGCTTCCCAAAAGTCCTTGTCCTTGAGAAAACCTGCAAGAAGATGCTCGGGAGTAAGGAATTCGTGCCTTTTTTCTGTTGCGATGCCGTAGGCCTCGACGAGGGCTCCAGTTACCTGCTGTGTCTGATTTACTGCCATCTATCATTATTCGGGTTGAATGTCAAACTTAAGTGGGTAGCCCTCCGAACGGGCCATCCTTGTTGCCTTTGCTACCTTGCTTCTGGCCATATCCAGCGAGTATCTTCCTACTACCGCCTTTTGGTGGATATGAGTCTGTTCAGCGATTTCTTCCGCCTGTTGCTGAGTCTTTCCAAATACTATCATCATGACTTCTATCACAAATTCGAATGTCGTGAAATCATCATTAAGGATAATGACATTGTATCTGCGCGGCTCCTTTGGTGCAGTCCTTACATTAGAGCGACTTTCCTTCTGCAATTCTGTCTGTTCCATGTCGGTCATTTATTTTTCTGCACCAGTATACGAATGGCGTATCTAGCAGACTTGTTATGAAATATATAGCATAACTGCTTGCAAATATGGACCATAAGGTCTCGATAGGGTAGGTTCCATAAAATGCAAGGAAAGTATAAAGCAGGGTATTCATCAATTGAGATATCATTGTGGATCCATTGTTTCTGATCCATAAGCCTTTTCTTCCGTCTCCGAATCTTTTCTTGCACCAATCCCACCACTTATGATATAGCCAGACATCTGTAAGTTGAGATATCAGATATACTCCCAATGATGCACATACGATACGAGGGGTGCTGCTGAATATAGTGTGAAATGCTCCGCTAGCCCAGTCATTTTCAGAGGGAGTGTACAGCAGCCACATCTGTGATATGAGGATGAAGAATACTGAACACATGGTACTGATTACAACTGCTCTGTTGGCATCTTTCCGGCTATGGTTTTCGCTTAATACATCTGTTATGAGAAATGTGCTGGCAAACAATATGTTGCCAAGTGTCATCTCTACTCCAAATGCGCGTACTAGAATCAAGACTTCGATATTGGCCAGAAGAGTTGCCAGTATATTGAATGCAAGAAGTCCTTTCTTTCCGAAGAACCGGTAGAACAGGACGACGCCTCCATAGATGAGAATGAATGAAAGTATTATAAGTAATTCGTTTGTCATGGTATTAAAATATTGACAGCCTGCAAAGATAGTAAAAATCCTGCAGGCTGTCATGTTCTACTTCCAAGCCCTCATCTTTTTGAGGTGAAGACTCAAGTCTCTTTCTTCCGCTGTCTGCTCCTGATATATTTCAATGAGTTTCTTTGATTCGTTTTCTGTAAGGATGTCAGTGCGGTTGTACTTGTGCGCCAAAGTGATGAACTCTTTGGTGAGCCTGAGGAATTCCTCAAGAAGACTTCCATGGAAATACATATAGTTTCCGAGGTCTGTATCCCAATATGTCCATGCTTCATCTTCTGAAAATATGCAGTAGAAGGCTGCTTTTCGGAGAAATCTAAGCGCATCCCCGTAGTGTCCTGTGTAGAACAGGAATCTTGCGTTCTGCTCAAATACCTTCATGAATCTTGTTGCTAGTTCTCTATCCAGGAATCCAGATCTGGCTTCCTGTTCCTGGTAACATCTTCCTATTTCATGGAAGTAATACTCCTGCATATCGTGATGCAGCGAAGGAATCATGCGGAGTTCGTGCTCATCTTTTCCCTCTACTTTACGGGTCCATGCTACGAGTTGGTACTTTTTATTTTCCATAATAACATTGATGATTAAAGGTTGAACATCGTTCCGGTACGGGCTGTCATATGTCAAAGAACTGTATGCTAGGGCATACGAAAGGGTACAATTGTCCCCTATGGGCTTTGACAGCCTTCCGGTATGTTATAATGGAGTTTGCCTGCAAATATATGCAGATTTGTCAGAATGTGAATATATAGAGCAGATATGGTCTGCAATTCTATCACTCTTTATGAAAAATCTTTGGAATTGATTAATTTTGTGTCATGAAGAAGAAAGTGCTTATAACCGGGACATCCCAAGGTATTGGAAGAGCCATTGCCGAAATGTTCTTGAATGAAGGACATATTGTAATAGGACTGGACAGGCAGGAGACATCCCTGAAGGACACCAGATATGAACATGTCATATGTGATGTAAGAGGGGAGTTGCCGGAGATACCGGATGTGGAGATTCTGATAAATAACGCCGGTACTCAGAACGAGGATGATATCGATATAAATCTGAAATCTCTGATAAAGGTTACGGAGAAGTATGGCCTGCAGAAGAGTATCAGGTCTATTCTGAACATCGGGTCGGCAAGCGGCCATACAGGATCTGAATTTCCTGAATATTGCGCCAGCAAGGGCGGAGTGATTTCCTATACGAAGAATGTGGCTTTGCGTGTCGCTCAGTACGGTGCGACCTGCAACAGTCTTGATCCGGGAGGGGTTCTGACTCCTTTGAATGACTGTGTCGTGGATGATCCTGTATTATGGACTGAGATAATGGACCAGACTCCGCTGAAGCGCTGGGCAACACCGGAGGAGATTGCTGAATGGGCTTATTTCATGACCGTGAAGAACAGATTCTGTACCGGCCAGAGCATTGTCATAGATGGGGGAGAATCCATCAATTTCCGTTTCGTCTGGCCGGAATAAGATTCTTGCCCCTATTCTACTGAAAGATATTCTTCCACGAAGTCGATGAGACTCTGAAGTTCCTCATTGTCAGGTCCGCTTGCGAGTACTGTCAGCAAGTTGTTCTGTCCTTTGTCAGGAATACCTACACAAAAGAAGAAGCATGGGAGACCGTCATCTGTCCATACGTTGAATCCGTATGCTTCGCGCTTCTGGAATTCGAAGCAGATGATAGGTTCGTCGTCTGCAGACAGGTCTTCTTCCCTTACGACCTCTTCGTATGTCGCACATGCCTCTGTATATGCATCAGCACCTTCTGGAATGACGCCCCAACTGATGTCGATACTCCTTATGTCCTTGCCTTTCCCACTGATGCTGAGGGTATATGATTTTGTTCCGTCCTCTTCGTCGTATGCTTCTGTCTCATAGTTCCATACTTCAGGAACCTGCATTGTGATTCCTGCAAAATGCACTTGTTTCAATGCTACGTTGTTCATATTCTTCTTTTCCATAGTGATTGTTATGATATTATGCTGTCAGATAAATTATCAGTCCGCTGATGCCTATATATCCGTAGACAATGTAAGGGAATGTCTTTCCAGGTATTCTGCTGAATGCCCATGCTCCGACTATTGTTCCCAAGACGACTCCTCCGATACCGAAGAGATAGTCTTTCCATACGGTCATCGTCAGAAATCCGTTAAAGGCCCTGACTATTGTCATTATCGTGTTTCCTAACAGGAAGTAGATCTGGGCCATTGCCATGTAATGGTTCTTGTCCGGCTCGGATGAGATGAAATAAAGTACGGCAGGTGGTCCCTGCATCCCGAAAAATCCTCCCATTATTCCGCTTATGGTGCCTGCTCCCACCTGCCATGGTGTTGTGGTCCTGATTCTTATCCTGCCGCTGAAGAATGTGAAATAGATACATGTGGCCATCAGTACTATTCCAAGAATCTTCCGCAGGATCTCATCCTGGATGCGTGCCAGGAAACAGATTGCTGCCGCTGATACTGTGATGAATGTCAGGAGTATCGGGACAAGTCTCTTCCATGTGATATATGCGCGCATTCTGTATGCTATAAGGGCTGAGGTACTCATGGCCAGAAGACCGGAAAGGGTGGTTGCTTCCCCGTACGAAGGCATAAGGAAAGGCAACATGGTCATGATGAAGATGCCGAATCCGAAACCTGTTGTCCTCTGTATGAAACTGGCCCCTGCAGAAAGGAGGAATATTTCAAGGATATTCTCCATTTTATAGGTTAGAACTGTATATAATATGGTTCAGGGAAGTGCATTCCATATACCTTGGTCCCTTCTGTCCTGAACGCTTCAAGTGCAGCCTTACGTGTTGCTGCAGCCATCTCCTTGTCCATGTCGAATCTGGCACAACTTTCAGGATTTGAAAGTTGCAGTGCAGTACCATGCATCAGGTCTCCTGCGATCACTATGTCGTCTACTCTGTACATGGTATGACCGGGAGTATGACCATATGCCTTTATTGCCTTGACTTTGCAAGGAAGGGTGGTTCCGTCTGTGAATGGAATGATTCTGTCTCCATAAGCCTTGCCCATTTCACTTTCGTCTACATTGCCTGAATCGTATTCATCCTTGTTCAGATATACGGTTGCGTCTGTAAATACAGCGTGACCGTCTTTTACCATTCCTCCGATGTGGTCTCCGTGGAGATGGGTGATGAATATATAGTCGATGTCCTCCGGCTTGATGCCTTTTTCTTCAAGCACCGATATGAGTTGGGAATCTTCCACTCCGTTTCCTGAATCGAAAAGAATATTCTTGCCGTCTTTCTTTACGAGGAAAGCACATAGTGAGGATGGAATACCATTTTCTACTCCGAGTTCTTCAATGAGGCCTTCGGGCACATCTGTGAACAGAGACGGTGCCATGGTCTTTGGATTCAGACTGTCTGGAATAGGGAGTACCTGTGTTTCGGAAGTACATGACAAGGTAAGGAGCATGGCCACTGCTATCAATGGCCTACGGATGCTGATTCTGTTTTTCATGTTATCTTATTTACTTGATTATACAAAGTTACATTAAAAAATGAGTATATTTGTAAAAACGGACTTAAATGTATATGGCCATGAGACAGAAGCGGTATTTTCTTAGTGAACATGACATTCCCACAAGTTGGTATAATATAATGGCAGACATTCCCGTCAAGCCTATGCCGATGCTTGATCCCATGACACGCGAGGCTGTGACATCAGAAGGCCTGTCAGCACTTTTCAGTGAGGAATGTTCCCGCCAGGAACTGAATGTTACAGACAGATGGATAGAGATTCCCTCTCCCGTGAGAGAAAAATATTCTTACTATCGTTCCACTCCTCTTGTCAGGGCCTATGGTCTTGAGGAGGCTCTTGACACTCCTGCTAAAATATATTTCAAGAATGAGAGCGTGAGCCCTATAGGTTCACATAAACTTAACTCTGCTCTTGCACAGGCGTACTATTGCAAGAAGGAGGGGGTTACCAACATAACTACAGAAACGGGTGCAGGACAATGGGGTGCTGCTCTGTCATACGCAGCCAATGTGTTCGGACTTGAGGCCGCTGTCTATCAGGTGAAGGTCAGTTATGAACAGAAGCCGTATAGACGCAGTGTTATGCAGGTTTTCGGAGCCCTTGTGACTCCATCTCCATCCATGTCTACCAGGGCAGGTAAAGACATCCTGACAAAATATCCGAATCATCAGGGATCTCTTGGAACCGCTATTTCTGAGGCTGTCGAACTTGCCAGAATGACTCCAGGCTGCAAATATGCCCTTGGATCTGTAATGAACCATGTAACCCTCCATCAGACGGTCATCGGTCTTGAGGCAGAAAAACAGATGGAGATGGCCGGAGACTATCCTGATATCGTTATAGGCTGCTTTGGAGGTGGATCCAATTTCGGAGGTATTTCATTCCCGTTCCTTCGTCATAATTTTTCAGGGGAGAGAAATACCCGTTTCATCGCAGCAGAACCCGCAGCATGCCCTAAGTTGACCAAGGGCCATTTTGATTATGATTATGGTGATGCTGCCGGCTACACTCCTCTTCTTCCTATGTTTACTCTCGGACATGATTTCCAGCCTTCTAATATACATGCCGGTGGACTGCGCTATCATGGTGCCGGTACAGTCGTGTCACAACTTCTGAAGGATGGCTGGATAGAGGCTATGGACATCGAACAGAAGGAAAGTTTTGAGGCAGGATGCATTTTTGCAAGAAGTGAGGGTATAATACCGGCTCCCGAATCATGCCACGCTATAGCGGCAACGATCCGGGAGGCGATCAGGTGTAAGGATTCCGGGGAGGCAAAGGTGATACTGTTCAACCTGTCAGGACATGGGCTTGTCGATATGGCTGCCTATGACCAGTATCTTGCTGGTAATGTCATTTAGACTCTTACCAGTATTCTGAATATCTTTCCCGGACATTCAGCCCATTTCTGCATTGCATCTTCTGCATCTTCCGCAGATGTCTCGATACTGATCAGACGGTCTGTCGGGCATGTGTTCTGTTGCAGATAGTGTATGACTGCCCTGAAGTCTGATGGTAGAGCATTGCGTGAACCGCGGATATCCAGTTCCTTCTGTACGAAATGCTTTGTCTGGAAGGATACTTCTGACTTTGCATAACCGATACATATCACTCTACCTGTGAATGCGGCCTCGTCCACAGCCATCTGATAGGTCGTAGGACTGCCTACCGCTTCTATGATCACGTCCGGACCCATGCCTTTTGTTATTTCTTCAAGTCTCTCATGGACATTCTCTGTTAGTGTATTGATTGTATATGAAGCCCCGAGTTCCTTGGCTAGGGAGAGTTTCTCGTCATCAATATCCGCCGCTATGACTGTTGCGCCACGTAAGGCTGCGCGTACTGCTGCCCCAAGTCCTACCATTCCGCAGCCTATTACCATAACTAAGTCTATGTCAGTTACTTCTGCTCGTGCTACCGCGTGAAAACCGACACTCATAGGTTCTGCAAGAGCGCAGGTGCGGGAGGTGAGTCCTTCTGCAGGTATTATCTTTGTCCAAGGCAGAGCCATTCTCTCACGCATTGCTCCGTTGCGTTGCACTCCGAGAGTTTCATTGTAACGGCAGGCATTTACCTTTCCGTTGCGGCATGAAGAACATTTTCCGCAGTTCGTATATGGGTTCACGGTCACTGTCATGCCAGGGACCAGATGTGATGGGACTTTGTCTCCTACCTTTTCTATCACTGCACCGATTTCATGTCCTGGGATTACCGGGAGTTTCACCATAGGATTGCGTCCCATGTATGTGTTGAGGTCAGAACCGCAGAATCCGACATATTCAAGTCTTATGAGGACTTCGTCAGTTCCCATTTCAGGTTCCGGAAGTTCTACTATCTTCATCTGCCTTTCGGCAGTAATGTTCAATGCTTTCATCGTTCTACTGTACTTTATATCCTTTCCATCCGTAATATGCGCAGAATATGAAACATATCAGAGGGACTATATATGCTACCTGATATATCTGAGGATTATGGTGCATTATGTATGCGGTTACCTGAGGCAGGCAGGCATTTCCTACGATCGCCATGACCAGAAAAGCAGATCCGCTCTTGGTTTGTTCTCCAAGTCCGGTAAGTGCCAGAGAGAACTGGGTCGGGTACATGATAGACATGAAGAATGAAACTCCAAGCATGGCATAAAGGCCGGTCATTCCACCGAAGACCATGATGACACCACAAAGAAGTATGTTCACTATCGCATAGACGGTGAGCATGTTCTGCGGTTTGAATCTGATCATGAGCATGGTTCCTATCCATCTTCCGAGAAGGAAGGCAAGCATGTAGAGACCGAAGAATGTGGTTGCTGTGCTTTCAGAAAGTCCTGCATAGTTGCAACAATAGACTAGGAAAAGGCTGTTTACTGCTGTCTGACCGCCGTTGTAGAAGAACTGTGCTATTACTCCCCAGCGCAGATGTCTGCGCTTAAGGACACTGAAATCTATGAGTTTCTGTGACTTATCTCCGTTTTCTTCCTCTTCTTTTATCTTTGGAAGTTTGACTATGACAAAAAGTATGGCGATTACTATCAGTACACCTGCCAGTATCAGATATGGCAGTTTCATCGCATCTGTCTCCATCTGTATATAACCTTCCCAACCTCCTTCAAAACCTGCAGGAAGTGTTTCTCTGGTGTATGTATTTCCGCTCAATACAAGTTTGCTCAGGAACATTGCTGCAACAAATGCTCCAAGGCCGTTGAATGACTGAGCAAGGTTGAGTCTTCTAGGGGCAGAGTCCGAGTCTCCAAGAGCGGTCACATAAGGATTTGCTGCAGTTTCAAGGAAACACATTCCTGTGGCTATGATGAAGAATATGCAGAGATATGCCCAATATTCCTTGATCATTGCTGCCGGGAAGAAAAGAAGTCCTCCTACAGCGGCCAAAACAAGTCCGAGTACGATACCGGACTTATAACTGTAGCGCTTCATGAACATTGCAATCGGAATCGGGCAGATGAAATATGCCAGCCAATATGCGGTCTCTGTAAATGATGCTTCGAATGCGTTCAGTTCGCAGGTCTTCATCAGTTGCCTGATCATTGTCGGCAGAAGGTTGCTGCTTATCGCCCATAAAAAGAACAGGCAGAATACGAGTGCCAGAGGCAGGATCTGTTTACGTTTCATTATTCGGACATGTTTTTGATGTAAGGCAGGTCTATCAGATTCTCTAGTCTGTAGAATCCGATTGCGTTTTCTCCAAGGAACAGGCTCTTTTCCTTTTCTGTCAATTCCTTGCTCTTGAGTATGAAGTCGTAGGACATTCTGTATGTTATTGCTGTGATGGTACGAGGATAGTCGCTTCCCCACATGAGTTTTTCCATACCGACAAGTTCAGCGGCCTCTTTGATCGCTCGTACAGCACCATCGAAAGGGTAGAACTCACTGTTGTAGAGCCATGTTATTCCGCCGGACTCTACATATACGTTCCTGTTCTGTGCTAGTCTGATCTGTTCAAGCCAGTTTTCTCGTGTCGGCATTCCGAAATGTCCTATTGCGATTCTGAGATCCTGACATTCGCTTATGACATCCTTCATTTCTTCCACCTGAATGTCTCCGTCTGCCAGAGTGATGGAAAGAAAGACATCCTTATCCTCCATCTTCTTGAACATCCTCATCATTTCAGGAGAATTCAGCATGATTCTTCCTTTGTCGAGTATGAGACGGTGTCCTGGTATGGCAATTCCCTTGAATCCTTTTTCAATCAGAATATCTGCCTGATCTTCCGGATTTCCGCTGAAATAGTCGCACATTCCGCATGTAATGAATCTGTCCGGATATTTATTTCCGACCTCCAGGAGGTAATCATTCTGGCAGCCGTCAATCAGTTCCTGCACTACGACTGCCGCAGAAACCTGGGCATAATCCATATTGGAGAGGAAAACTTCCGCAGTATTCCTTCCATCGATGATGAACGGTGGAATCATCTGCACCTCTTCTCCAAGAAAGATCGACCTTCCGTTCTTCATCGATTTTATCGGAAGACCGTTCCAAGATGTGTCCTGTGTCAGCCATAAATGACTGTGAGTATCAATAATCTTCATTACATCAACTGTTTTTCCATCTTACACGCATCTGGTCTCCTATAATTTCCCTGATCTTTGTGACCATTTCCCAATCTATAGGCTCGTTGACATATTCTATGTTCTTAAGGACGTTTGCCGGATTGGCGCTGCTGAAGAGGGTTGTCGCAATGCGTGGGTTGAGGCTTGTAGAATATTGTATGGCAAGTTTCTCGATAGGGTAGCCTTGGGTGTTGCAGTATTCGGCCGCACGTGCACATGCTGCTTTCAGTTCCTCAGGTGCCGGATGCCAGTCTGGAGTGCCTCTTTGAGAAAGGAGTCCCATGGAGAGAGGTGATGCATTGATGACTCCTATACCCCTTTCTTCGAAGAAGTCCAGATAATCCAGAAGGAGATCATCATTCAGACAATAGTGGCAGAAGTTGAGTATGCTCTCGATTGTACCTTCCTTCGTATTCTCAATCAGCCATTTCAGGTTTTCCGGCTGAAGGTCAGTTATGCCTACGTGTCCTACAACTCCTTTCTCCCTGAGTTCCACCAGGGCGGGAAGAGTCTCTTCTGCAACCTGGCGAAGGTCGGTAAACTCAACGTCGTGTACATTTATAAGGTCAATGAAATCAATATGGAGTCTTTCCATGCTTTCGTACACACTTTCAGTCGCTCTTTTGGCTGAATAGTCCCAGGTGTTGACTCCGTCCTTGCCGTAACGTCCTACCTTGGTGGAGAGTATGAATTTGTCACGTGGGATATCCTTGAGTGCCTTTCCAAGTACGGTTTCTGCCTTGAGATGACCGTAGTATGGAGATACATCTATGAAGTTTATACCATTGTCAACTGCTGTGAATACGGCCTTGATAGCCTCTCCTTCATCTATTCCTCGGAATACTCCTCCGAGGGAAGATGCTCCGAAACCGAGATTGGATACCTTCATCCCGGTCTTTCCGATTTCGTTGTATATCATAGTCTGAGATTTAGAGATATTCAAGAATTATCTTTTTCATGACCTCGTATCCGGCCTTTGTCGGATGACATCCGTCTTCGGCATATTCTTTAGGAAGCCCGTCTTCCGCATTCTTCATGGCAGAGTGGTAGTCCACATATGGAATGGACGCGGATTCAGCGTATTCCTTGATGAGTCTGTTCAGATTGATTATATCTTTTTCCTGTCCTTTGACCTCTGGTCTCCAGTAGAAGAAATTACAAGGAAGGATGGAACATAATATCGGCTTTATGTTGTTGGCCTTTGCTATCTCACACATTGAGATGATGTTGCCGAGAGAGTTTTCCGGAGCGATGTCTCCGAGATTCTTTGCGACATCGTTTGTTCCTGCAAGTATGACTACATATTCAGGATGGTGGTCGATGACATCTCTTCTGAATCTTACTAGCATATGGGATGTTGTCTGTCCTGAGATACCTCTGCCGAGGAAATTATTGGAAGTAAAGAAATCAGGATCGGCATTTACCCAGAAGTCGGTGATGGAATCCCCCATGAACACCACACGTGGTGTTGTAGTCACTTCCTGGTTTGCCTGATGGTATCTGTTGAACTTTGCCCAGTCACCGACCTGAGGCTGAGCATATGTCATGGCGGCAGCCATGATAAGGGTAAGTGTTATGATTATCTTTTTCATATGTGTGGTTATGTGGTTTGTCTTACAGGCTGCTGCCTCCGATGAAACTGCGGAGGAGGGAAGTAGCCGGAACATCCTTGTCAGATACAGGAGTAAAATAACTCAGGAATTTCTTCAGCCTGTGTGCCTCGCTGTATTCCGGACAATTCTTTGGTACCGTCATGAGGATTCTTTCCGCATGCGCTCTTAATACGGCAAATTCAACAAGGTAGGCAGAGTTGAACAGGACATCGGCATTTTCCTGATACGGATAGATCCACTGTACTTCTGACCTTCGTACGTTAGGCCAGTGCATTATTGATTCTCTGGCTGTGAATGCACCTTTGTTGAAGTCGCGCACTATGCGTCTGAGCAGGCGGTTGTCACTTGTCGGGATGCAGTTGTGGTCATCCAGTGATATGCTTGTTATGGTATTGATGAATATCCTGTATTTGGATGCGTCATCCACCTGATCCGTAAGTCTTGGATTAAGTGCATGGATTCCTTCTATGATCAGGACAGAACCTGGCTCCAGTTTCAGTTTTTTTCCATTGAACTCCCTGAGGCCTGTTACGAAATTGAATTCAGGCACATCTACGGTTTCTCCAGCCAGAAGTTTCAGTACGTCGCTCTGGAGATAACGATGGTCGACAGTCTCGAAGTTGTCGAAATCAAAGTCTCCGTTCGGAAGTCTCGGTGTGTCCAGACGGTTCACGAAGTAGTCGTCTGTTGAAAATGATACGGGACGTATTCCACATGCCTTCAGTTGGATGCTCAGACGTTTGCAGAAGGTTGATTTGCCACTGCTGCTAGGTCCTGTTATGAGGACGAGATGTACAGGGTTTTCGGGAGCGTTTACGCGTCGTTCTATTTCTTCTGCAATCTGTACTATCTTCTTTTCCTGTAGAGCCTCTGCAATCTTTATAAGGTCGCTTGCTTCTCCTCTTTGGCAAGCAAGGTTTACGTCTCCAACATTGTCCAGGCCCATTATCCGGTTCCATTTCAGGTTTTCCGAGAATACCTCAAATGTCTTAGGTTGCTCACAGAACGGGGCAAGTTCTTCCGGTTTGTGTCTGTTCGGAACCCGCAACAGAAGTCCGTCACGATATCTTTCAAGACTCCATACCTTCATATATCCGGTGCTGGCAAGAAGTGCCTCATAATAGTGGTCTGGAGTTCCGTCCAAGGTGTAGTAGTTCACATATACGTCATCTGTAGTATTCAGAAGTTTTACCTTATCCTCGTGGCCAAGTCCGGAAAATAATTCGACCGCCTCTTCTGTTCTTACCTCATGTCTGCGGAAAGGCATGTCTGCATCGACTATTTCCCTCATCCTTGCCGTTATCTTTTCAAGATCCTCAGCACTTACAGGGGTGGAATCCGCCTTGACTATATTGCAGTAATATCCCTTTGATATGGGCCTTCTGAGTATTACACGAGAGTCAGGAAAAATATCTTTGGCAGCCTTGCATAGAAGAAAACAGAGAGAGTTGCAGTAAACGCTTCTGCCTACGTAGGATGTATAGTCCAGAAACTCCACCTGTCTGCTGTTGAATGCCTTGTATTTCAATCCCTGGCTTACATTGTTCACCTTGGCGCAGAGAATAGGATATGGCTTTTCGAATTCAAATTCTGGAAGCATTTCCATCAGCGTGGTCCCCTCCGGGAAGGTCTTGCTGGTCTTCGTATTGACGCAGTAGATTTTTATCATATTCTACAGGTTGTTTATTCTAAGTTTATAAACAATAATGACCGGAATCTTTTCGGCCATTTCTGATTTCTACAAAGTTAATGTAAAATTCAGACAGACCAAAGATTCCGGCCATCATTATTTATGTATCTGCTATCTTACTTTACAACGAAATCGATAGTCTTGAGATCCTTGTCAAGTGAAGATGTTCCGTAGAGAATCTGGTATCTTCCCGGTTTTGTAGAAAGTTCATCGATAGATGGGTCATAATACTGGAATGACTCTCCTGTAAGAACGATTTCTGCCTTGCCTGTCTCGCCTGGCTTGAGGCTGAGTTTTGCAAATCCTCTGAGGTCCTTGATAGATGCATCAGCGTAGTCAAGAGCCTTTACATATACCTGTACGGTCTCTGTACCTTCGCGGTCACCTGTGTTGGTTACAGGAACTGTAACTGTCACTGAACCGTCAGCATTCATAGATTTCTTTGAAATCTTACCCTTACCTACCTCGAAAGTGGTGTATGAAAGACCATAACCGAATGCGTACTGCGGTACTCCGCGGAAGTAGCGGTATGTTCTGTTCTCCATGCTGTAGTCGAGGAAGTCAGGAAGATCGTTGGTAGACTCATAGAATGTCACAGGGAGTTTTCCTCCTGGGTTGTAGTCACCGAAGATCACCTCAGCAAGTGCCTGTGAACCACCCTGTCCTGGATACCATGCCTGGAGGAGTGCGTTGTACTGATCCTTGATGCTTCCGAATGCGATAGCGGAACCTGAGCAGTTAACAACTACTACCGGCTTGCCTGTAGCCTTCATCGCGCGGATAAGACGCTGCTGTACTTCAGGAAGTTCGATGTCAGCCTTGTCACCGCCTTCTCCCTCAAGACGTGCAGAGATACCTCCGATAACGATGATTGCGTCAGCGTCAGCAACGTCAGCAGCAAGTTGGTCGAACTGGATAAGTCTGCGCTCGCAGATATCTGCGTTGAGCATAGCGAAGTTACCTGAACCTCTTCTGTACTCGATCTCGATATCGTAGGTCTGACCCTTGACGATGTTGAATGACTTGTACTCTACGCCACCTCTTCTTCCGAATCCACGGCGAGTTGCTGTCTTGGCTTCTTCGTAAACCTCACCGTTGATCTTGAGGATATAGCCGTTGTCAGAAGAAAGGGCATACTTCATCTCACCTGTGAAAGGAGCAACGAACTTACCTGTAGCGCGGACAGAAATCTTGTCTGTGCTGATGCCCTCTGCAAAGCCCCATGCTCCGAAAGTAGAGAAGTTGAGAGCCTTGTCATAGTAACCTGTAACGTCTGGAGTACCCTCGAGGTCGTTGTTGTTGAAG
>JAZRGY010000069.1:0-14688 GCA_045644485.1 Candidatus Cryptobacteroides sp.
TCACGACGCATTGTCTCGATGAGCACGGAAAGATGGAGCACACCACGACCATAGACTATGAATGAGTCTGCATTAGGACCCGGCTTGACCCTGAGAGCGAGGTTCTTCTCAAGTTCCTTCTCAAGACGCTCCTTAAGATGACGCGAGGTCACGAATTTTCCTTCCTTGCCGAAGAATGGAGAGTTATTGATACAGAAGAGCATGCTCATTGTCGGTTCATCAACCTCAATAGGAGGAAGCGCCTCCGGATTCTCGAAGTCAGCGACAGTGTCACCGATCTCGAAGCCTTCGACTCCGACAACAGCACATATGTCACCGCACTGCACCTCATCCACCTTGGATTTACCAAGACCGTCGAATATCATCAGTTCCTTGATCTTCTGCTTCTGCATGATGTCGTACCTCTTGCAGAGAGTTATGTTCATTCCGGCCTGAAGAGATCCTCGGGTCACCCTTCCGACTGCGATACGTCCGACATATGGAGAATATTCAAGTGAGGATATGAGCATCTGAGGAGTTCCCTCAACCCTTTCAGGAGCAGGAATGACCTCAAGGATAGTATCGAGGAGAGCGGTTATGTCGCTTGCAGGCTGTCTCCAGTCATGGGACATCCATCCTTGCTTGGCACTTCCGTAAACCGTACGGAAATCCAACTGATCCTCTGTAGCACCCAGAGAGAACATGAGGTCGAACACTTCCTCCTGCACCTCGTCCGGACGGCAGTTAAGTTTATCCACCTTGTTTATGACAAGGACAGGCTTCTTTCCCATCTCTATGGCCTTCTGGAGTACGAAACGGGTCTGCGGCATACATCCCTCGAACGCATCCACAAGAAGGATGACACCGTCCGCCATATTCAGCACTCGCTCCACTTCACCACCGAAATCACTATGGCCCGGGGTGTCTATCACATTGATCTTAACCCCTTTATATACTACAGACACATTCTTTGCAAGAATGGTGATACCTCTTTCCCTTTCAAGATCGTTATTGTCAAGGATCAGTTCTCCCAACTTCTCCTGTTCACGCGCCTGTCGCGCCTGATAGATCATCCTGTCCACAAGAGTGGTTTTTCCATGGTCGACATGGGCAATGATCGCGATGTTTCTTATATCCTGCATAATCTGCTAATAATTAACCTTCTTCATCTTCTGCACGGTCTGAATCGTGCATAATAATACACGACCGGTTTTCCGGTCGAAAAAGATTTGCAAAAGTAGACATTTTTGCAAAATATTTAAAACACTTTTTTTATTTTTGCGACCGAAATAAATTATTAGAAAATATGAAACAGGACATGATCGTAATTCTTCACCTCGGAAGCCACGAAAACACAGTGGTAGCGAGGGCAATCCGTGCATTGGGAGTATATAGCGAAATATACCCGCACGACATCACAGCAGCAGAACTCAAGGCTCTGCCTAACGTAAAGGGAGTCATCATCAACGGTGGCCCTAACAATGTAATCGACGGAGTTGCGATCGATGTTCTTCCGGAAATCTACGAAGCAGGGTATCCTGTGATGGCTGCCGGCCACGACAAGGCTCTCTGCGAGGTGAAACTTCCTGAATTCGGAAATGACGAAGAGTTCATCAAGAACGCAGTAAAGGACTTCGTATTCGACACCTGCAAGGCAGAGGCAAACTGGAACATGAAGAATTTCGTCGCAGACCAGGTTGAACTCATCCGCAATCAGGTAGGTGACCGCAAGGTCCTCCTCGCACTTTCAGGCGGAGTGGACAGTTCTGTTGTAGCGGCGCTTCTTCTCAAGGCCATCGGAGACAACCTCGTATGCGTGCATGTGAACCATGGACTCATGCGTAAGGGAGAGTCTGAAAACGTAGTGGAGGTATTCAGAAACCAACTTTGCGCAAATCTCGTATATGTAGACGCAACAGACCGTTTCCTCGGTCTCCTCGAAGGCGTTGCAGAACCTGAAGCAAAGAGAAAGATCATCGGAGGCGAGTTCATCCGCGTATTCGAGGAAGAGGCACGCAAACTCGACGGCATCGACTTCCTCGGTCAGGGAACAATCTATCCTGACATCGTAGAGAGCGGTACAAAGACTGCGAAGATGGTGAAATCACACCACAACGTGGGAGGTCTTCCTGAAGATATGAAATTTGAACTCGTTGAGCCTATCAAGCAACTCTTCAAGGACGAGGTACGCGCTTGCGGTGTGGAACTCGGTCTTCCATATGAGATGGTTTACCGCCAGCCGTTCCCAGGTCCGGGTCTCGGAGTACGTTGCCTCGGAGCGATCACACGCGACCGTCTCCACTCTCTCCGTGAGGCTGATGCAATCCTCCGCGAAGAATTTGCTGCTACAGGTCTCGACAAGAAGGTATGGCAGTATTTCACTGTAGTTCCTGACTTCAAGTCAGTAGGAGTACGTGACAATGCACGTTCATACGACTGGCCTGTAATCATCCGCGCCGTGAATACAATCGACGCGATGACAGCGAGCATCGAGCAGATCGACTGGCCGATCCTCATGAAGATCACTGACCGTATCCTTGCAGAGGTTCCTAACGTGAACCGCGTATGCTACGACCTCTCACCGAAGCCGTCAGCAACCATCGAGTGGGAATAACCCTCTGACACATATACAGAACCGATTATCCCCCGACAGTCGGAAAGCAGAAAATCCAGAGAAATGCTTTCCTCCTCGTCGGGGGATTACTATAATCATTTAAAACCTATTCTCCTTGGTTCTGGTTTGCGTTCATGGCTTTCAGAGTGCATTATATATAAAGCCGGGGCACCCATATTTTGATATTTGATGGAGTTGTATATTCTCAAATATATGTTACCCGGCAACCAATGAGAAGCAGGCCTTATAAATGATGAGGCAGATCAAGAAATCTGAGCGGAAAGCGAGGGAGCGGAGAATAAAAGATCAGTCTGACCAGATCAGTTCGTACCCGCAGTTTTGCATTGCAAAGGCTACGAACTCTTCGTTTTCCATGTCGCGGAAATAACTTGTGATCACGCGGCAGATGCCTCCGTGGGAAGTGATGAGGATGGTCTTGTCCTGCATGTCAGGGTCTGACAGAATGCCCTTGATGAAAGGATAGACTCTGGCTGCAACATCAAGGAAGGATTCCCCGCCAGGATATCTCTTGAAGCACTTCCTTTTCTCGTTCTGATAGTATTCCGAGCATCTGTCCTTGCCTTCAAAATCTCCGAAATCATGCTCATTCAGACATGGCTCATGGATTACAGGACAGCCTTCCTGAAGAGCAGCAACAGCAAGACCGGTCTCCATGGACCTGCTCAGACAAGAGGTATATATCACATCGAAACGTATATCCTTAAGTTTCTCGGCAGCCTGACGGGCCTGCTCCCTGCCCTTTTCATTCAATGGCATATCAGTACTGCCCAGAATGCGGTTTTCCGCATTCCAGGCAGTCTCGCCATGTCTCATTATATAGATTTTCATGTGATCTAGTTATTTACCGGAGTCAGCACAAATCTGAATGTATAAGGCTGCGCATTGACTCTATACTCTTCGAGAGGCCATGCGCCCCATGAATTCACGCACGCAAGACCCATCTGAGCCATATCGACATTCACCCATGTCTTGCCCTTAGATCTTTCGTTCTCATGCACAAGAGCCTTGAGTTCGAGAGAATGTGCCTGATTATCATTAAGTTTCCTTACATCCATCTGCTTCCAGTTGAAAGGAAGGGCAGAGGCCGAAACCTTTATATCAGAACGGATTTCAAAGCCCGCACCGTTATCATCCAGAATCCTCATCCACTTGATCTGAGTCTTTGTACCTGACTCCTGAGGACGGACATAACCGAAATGGTACTGATCCTCCACTCTCTGCACATAGTGTCCCATAAGGGCAGATGACACTCTGTCTGAGTAGTTCTCATGAGGTCCCATGCCGAAGAATTCGAAAGTAGAGTAAGCACCGTTCATGGCGAAGTCCACACCAAAACGAGGGAGATGTTGAGCCTCCGCAAGTTTACCGGCATCGCAGAGGGACTCTGTCACAGCAATGGAACCGTCTGCATAGACCTCATATCTCATCCTGATGTCAGCGGCCTCTCCTATGGTCTCGAATGCAACATCCACAACATAGCAACTGTCGGTCTTAACGACTTCGAATGAAGCAGGCTTGAATTCCGCATTGCGCCACATCGCCTGTCTCTCATCCTGCTTTGCACCAAGATCGTTTTCAATGGCTGCTCTTGCAACGCAAGGCATCATAGGGTTCTCTATAAGGGACTTTTCTGCCAGAACATACTCCACAAGAGCACCTGCAGAAGCATCAAAGACAGCCTTCCAAGGAGAAACACGGACATTGTCAGAGCCTTCGAACGTCATGTTTCCATAGAATGTATGGACATTGCCGCTCTCCCTATATGAAGGAAGACCTGAGACATTAGGACTTATTCCGATTGCAGCCTCATTTATGCAGATCTGATCGTATGCAACCTCAGAACCAGCAGGAAGAAGCCCGTCGGCACGCTTGAGGACATATCTCACATTGAGGTAAACGTCATGAGAAGCAAGATCCTCTGCACCCGACGCTTCGAGGATATCAGCCTCATTGAACTCAAGAGCCACCTTTGAGGTCTTCTGAGGAGCCACATCAAGCGAAGACACAACCCCTGTAAGTACCTTTACTCCGTCTACCTCAACATCCCACTCCATCATATATCTTGAAAGGTCGATGAAGAAATTCTCATTATATACATCCACCACACCTGACAAAGGATTCTCAGAAGAAGTAAGGATAGAGCGATATTGATATGCCACCTCGTATGTATGAGGATGGTAGGTACGGTCAGCAGCAATTATACCGTTGCAGCAGAAGGAGTTGTCCGAAGGGTCATAATCATTGAAGTCACCGCCATACACGAAGACATGGTCAGTTCCCTCTTCTGAAGAAGGCCACTTGAGAGCCTGATCTACGAAATCCCAGATGAATCCGCCCTGATATGAAGGGTATTTGCGGACAAGGTCCCAATATTCCTTGAGTCCACCCATCGAGTTACCCATAGCATGGGCATACTCACACTGGATGAGAGGCTTTTCAGGATTGGATGAAGCATAACTCTCACATCCTTTGTAATCATAGTACATCGGACAGAAGATATCTGTCTTTCCCCTTCTGATAGCCTGCTCATACTGTACAGGACGGGAAGAGTCAAGAGCCTTTACAGCATCATACGAAGCAGCGTAGTTCGGACCGTCACCACCCTCATTACCGAGACTCCATACAATGATCGATGGATGATTGAAGTCTCTCTGTACCATTCTTACGGCTCTGTCGACATGAGCATCCTCAAAGTCCGGATTCCTGGCAAGGACTCCAGGTCCATACAGCATTCCGTGTGATTCCACATTAGCCTCATCCACCACGTAAAGACCATAACGGTCGCAAAGCGAATACCAAAGATGGTCATTCGGATAGTGGCTCGTACGCACCGCATTGATATTCAACTGCTTCATAATCAGGATATCCTGAATCATATCGGCTTCTGTCACCACATATCCCTTGTAAGGATTCATCTCGTGTCTGTTCGCACCCTTGATCAGAACAGGCTCGCCGTTTACCAGCAACTGGCCGTTCTTTATTTCCACATCTCTGAAACCTATCTGAATCGACGTCGATTCTGTCTTTCCGGTATCGTCGAATCTCATTCCTTCAAGATCGAACCCTTCACCTTCAGGATTGTGTGTTCTGTCAAAAGAAGACACGTTGAGGGTATAGAGCCATGGGGTTTCCGCACTCCACTGCTTCACATCAGGTACCAATACCTTCGCTTCCACAACATTCTTCACAACAGGACTCCTGAACAAAGACACTGTCTTTCCGAAAGGATCGAGTATCTCAAACTGCACCGCCTTGACTCCCTTTGAAACTTCCACACGCAAGGTCGCGCAACCGGAAGCAGATGCAACGACCTTTATATCCTCTATTCTCTTCTTCTCTCGTGAATAGACATACACATCACGGGCAAGTCCGGTAAATCTCCAGAAATCCTGATCCTCCATATATGTTCCGTCACACCAGCGGAAGATTTCCAGAGCGATGAGATTCTCTCCTGTCCTGACATATTTTGTGATATCGAAACGTGCCTCCAGTTTACTGTCCTCGCTATATCCTACTTCCTTGCCGTTCACCCAAACGCGCACATTCGATGTCGCAGAACCTATATGAAGGAAGATATCCTTGCCGCTCCATTGTTCGTCGAGAACGAAGGTCCTTCTATACTGTCCGGCATAGTTGTGCCATGAAGCAGGGAAAGGAGGATTGCTCTTGTAATGACCATCCCATGCATATCCTACATTCTTATATACAGGATCTCCGTATCCGTTCATTTCCCAAAGTCCTGGGACAGGCATGGTATCCCAGCCTGATGCATCGAAATCGGGCTTGAAAAAATCCATCGAACGCGAATCGATGGTCTCGTACCAGCAGAAATCCCAGGTTCCGTTAAGGGTCTGCTTGAGCCCGTCTGTCTCAAAATGGGACGACATCGGCATCCTGTTCTTCTGCAATACAAAAGGATCCTGCCAGTCAGGCAAGTTGTTCTTCTGCGATGCGGACACATCCGCAGCCATTCCTAGCGCAAGAGCGCACAGAAGGGTGGTCATAATTTTTTTCATGGTTATCAGTCAGTTGTATCTTTATTCTAAATCACTTCAATATCTTCAGACGGAATCCAACCCTGACGTCCGTCAGCAAGTTCGATATTGGTCCATCTTCCCACTCCGTCCAGGATACGGACCTTCGCACCTTCGTGAAGTATGAACAGATCTGTAGAAGATTCTGAAGAAGGCGAACTTTTCACAGATGAGACAGGACGCATGACTACAGCATCGTCAGCACTCATGTAATCATTTTTCTGCCATACGGAAAAACCCAAAGAAAATCCGGCACACATAAGCATGACCAGACCTACAAAAAATCCGGTCCTTCTACCCCCGGCAGTCGGAGCCAGAACAAAAAGAAGAGCCATAGCAAATGTAAAGGCAAGGAAAACCAGGAAACATACGGCCCATGAATCCGAGTCCATCACATAGCATATATCACGTGCCCACACTTTCAGAATGAATTCCGGAACAGGATCGATCCTGTCCTGGATCGCCGCATTCATGAGTTCAAGATTGTATCTGGCATCAGCATACGAAGGATCCAGTCTGAGCGCCCGTTCATAATAGACAATAGCCTTTGCCACATTACCTTCCTTGAAGAAGGCATCACCTGTATTGCAATACAATGAAGCAGACTCCAGCCCCATGCCCGATATTCTTTCATAATCCCTTACAGCATCTGCCCATCTGCCGTCGGCATATGCAGCATTTGCTGCGTTCCACAATGAATCCACATATGAATCATTCTGCGCCGAAACAGCGGCAGGCATCATCATAAGAATAAGGAGCACAACCGCATGTGCCTTTACAACAGTCTTCTTTCCTTTCATATTAGAGTCTATTGACGATATCACATCCACCGCCTGCTCATAATGAGCCGCCATAGCATCATGCCCTGAGTCAGGAGCATAGCGGGCAAATTCGCATGCGTCAAGAATACCTATGAATGTCTCAATATACTTTTCATCCACTTTTTCCTCCTTGAGCGACTCTGCGATCCTGTCCCTGTAAAGTTCCGCTACCGGAATGTTGAGTTTGTCGGAAATGAAGCCAAGAAGTGCCTTATGGAGTTCTTCATAGAAGGCAGTATAAAGATTCTGCTTGAGGAAGGTATCCGCAAGATGCAGACGCTTCAGAGCCATCTTGGTCGCCTTTCTGTTTCTGGTACCGACCACATCGGCACGTCTTACTGCCATATGGCGGAAAACGAGCCAAGAGGCAGACGCAAGGATAGCAATCAGAAGGACAAGAATCCAGAACAATCCTGAGCCGACAAGGAACTCTCCCTTGGACACAAGTTCCGGAGACTTCACGCTGATGAAACGTATGTCACTTCCCAATGTCCTCACATCTTTCTGCGAAGGACCTGCAACCACGACTCCCCCAGCATCGGTTTCTGCTCCGCGCGCAACGCTGACAGGTATCGGTTCTGTAGTAAGGGTCACATATCTGCCCTGGTTCACATCGTAGTATGAATATGAAACAGGTTCTATCACAAAGTCTCCATGACTGCGAGGTATGAACGGAAATTCATAGTACTTGCTTCCGGAAAGACCGCCCTTGTCCACCTTGTCAGATACTTTTGTGTCATAAACTTCCATATCAGGCGGGAACTTCACCTTCGGAGCCTCAAGAAGAGATATGTTTCCGGTACCGGAAACAGTCACAAGAAGGGATGCCGCCTCGTGTGTCTTCAGATCGTCCTTGCTGAGTTTTGCAGAAATCGTGAACGATCCCACTCCGCCTCCGAAAGAAGCAGGAGCACCCGCAGGAAGAGATGAGACATTTACAGTCACCGGTCCGGTGGAAACCTTCTTGCGCACAGTGCGGTAATCATCAAAGAAGCCGTCGAATATGCTGGTTCCGCCAGGTGACACACGGATATTGACAAGACATACCATCTCTGCAGGATCGATCTTTATCTGACCTTCATGCTGAGGTATGATGACGAATTTCCTCAGTAGAGCGGAATTATATATCTGGTCTTCATATACTTCCCTTGAGAATTCTATATTCGTAGGAGCCTCTATTTCCTGACTCCAGAATCCGTTGAATGTAGGGAACACCACATTCTCGAATCCACCGATATTCACCCTCTGATACAGTTTGAGAGTGGCGATTATAGGCTCTCCTACCACTACCTTCGTTCTGCTCAAGTCCATCTTCAGGAAGATGTCACTGTCCTGTATGCCCACGTTACGTGACTGCTGGGACTGACCTGAATTCTGAGGAGTCTGAGGCTGCGAAGATGATGAAGAAGCAGCACCTGCCGCCGCCACCTGTATGGACACCTGACCTGAGCGTATTTCCTTACCGTTCACTTTCGCAGTCGCCTGCGGAAGACTGAACCGTCCTGAAGATATCGGACGGAGCACGTAGGTGTAGGTGGTCTGCACAGACTTGCTGCGCTTGCCGTTTATGATCTGTATGCTGGTGGAACGTCCCGACTGCGGTCCCCAGAGAATCTGAAAATCACTTCCGGATGACCATTGGAAGTCTGAAGGATTTTCCTCACCCTCGATAATGAATGTCACATTGAATTGCTCGTCTGCCGCCACCACATTCGGAGCCTCTACCTTTATATCGGTCTGTCCGAAAGCGACGACAGCACACAGAACTAAAATTGCTGTCAACAACAGTTTTCTCATATATTCTTCTCCTCTATTACCAGTTCTTTTCCTTCTGTCTCGACTTCAGAGCCTCGGCCTTCTGTTTGTTGACCTTATCCTGAGTCTCCTTTTCCTTTGCCTGAATAGCCTGCAACATCTGCTGGGCGGCCTGCGGGCTTATCTTAGGCTGCTCGCCCTGACTATTCTGCTTGTTCTGATCCTGCTTGTTCTGATCGTCATTCCTATCCTGCTGGTCATCATTCTTGTCCTGATCCTGCTGATCTTGATTCTGATCATCATTATTCTGGTTCTGATCGTTTTGATTCTGATCATTCTGCTGATCCTGGTTCTGATCCTGATTCTGCTGGTTCTGATCCTGGTTCTGCTGGTTCTGATCCTGGTTCTGCTGGTTCTGCTGATCCTCCAGTTTCTTCTTTGCGTAGATATAATTTTCCTTTGCATCAAGATCGCCAGGATTCCTCAACAAAGACTCCTTGAAAGCATCCACAGCGGCCTGCCAGTCCTGACGTGCTACCGCGACATCTCCCAGATTATAATAGTAATCTGAAGCAGAAACACTCTCAGGAGCGACCTCCTTCACAGTATCCATCACTTTCTGAGCCTGCTCAAAGTCGCCCTCACGATACAGAGTATTCGCAAGATTGTAGTTTGCAGCCATCGAGAGGGAGTCCTTGACCAAGGCCTTGCGGTAATCTATCTCCGCCTCCCGCCAGTTTTCTTTCTTGAAGTCCCGGTTACCCCTGCGCACATCCCATCTATCCACCTGCGCCTGTGCCTCCTGCGTCACCATAAGAGACGACAGGACAATGAACAATATGTATAAAACTCTATTCATATAATCATACGTAAGATTCCTCGACTCACTTTCGTTCGCTCGGAATGACAAAGTCAATTTATAGGCATACAATTATCTGTTAAACAAATGCTTCTTCGATCTTCTGTCACCGACAAGCATCTCAAGAACAAAGAAGAACAATGCAATACCGAGGAAATACATGAACTGCTCGTCAAACTCCTCGAACACTATCGAACTATACTTCTCATCCTCCATCCTCTTGATGTTCTCGATGATAGGATTCAGACCGAACTCACTGTTTCCTGCACGTACATAGACACCGTTTCCAGCCTGCGCCACATCCTGAAGCACCTTCTCATCAAGTCTGGTCACGACTATCTCTCCATCCTTATCCTTCAGAAGTTCCCCATCCATAGGGATAGGCTTACCCTCTGGAGAACCTACGCCGATGGTAAACACCCTTACTCCAAGTTCTGCAGCCTGAGTGGCGGCAGCGACAGGATCGTCTTCATGGTTCTCACCATCAGTTATGACGATGACAGCACGGCTCTTCTCGCTCTGCACACTGAAACTGCGCATTGCAGTATTTATCGCATCTCCGATAGCAGTTCCCTGGACAGGAACGGAATCGGTCGAGATCGAATTCAGGAACATCTTCGCAGACACGTAATCTGTCGTGATGGGAAGTTGGACAAAAGAGTTTCCTGCAAAAACTATAAGTCCGATACGGTCGTCACGAAGTTTGTCCACAAGTCTTGATATCGCGAGTTTAGCCCTCTCAAGACGATTAGGAGAATAATCCTCGGCAAGCATGGAATTCGACACATCAAGAACTATCATGATTTCTGCACCCTTGGTCTCATGTTCCTTGAGTTTCGCTCCGATCTGAGGTCTCGAAAGACCTATGACAAAAAAGAAGAAACCTATCGAGAACAGGACCAGACGTACCCATACCTTTCCTTTCGAATAAGAAGGCATCAACTGCATGACAAGATGTTCATCTCCGAATTTCCTTATCTTCCTTCTGCGCATCTTCAGAACCAAGGTCTGCAGAACAAAGAAGAACGGTATCAGAAGGAGAAGCAACAGATATTGAGCCTGAGCAAAATTTAACATGGCAACCTCCTTATTACAAACCAGTTAAGTAAAAGTTCCAATATCAGAGCCAACAATGCCAGAAGGGCATAGGCACCAAAAAGTTCCTTATATACAGGAAAACTGTCCACAGTAGTACGAGCCTTCTCCATCTTGTTGATCTCGCTATATATCTCGGCAAGTTTAGTATTGTCGGTCGCTCTGAAATAACGTCCTCCCGTCGACTCGGCAATCTCCGAAAGCAGGGCTTCATCAATCTCGACCTTCACATTCTGTATCTCCACGCCCCACGGGGTCATCACCGGATAAGGAGCCATTCCTTCCTTACCCACGCCTATGGTATAGACTCGCACACCGTAGGTCTTGGCAATTTCGGCAGCCATCTGCGGAGAAATCTCACCTCTGTTATTGACTCCATCGGTAAGAAGTATCACAACCCTGCTTTTGGCATCGGAATCCTTCATTCTGGCCACCGCAGTGGCAAGACCGTTTCCGATAGCGGTACCGTCTTCGATTATATCGGTCTGCACCTCCTTCATCAGGTTTATCAAAGTGGCGCGATCGGTCGTAAGAGGACACTGGGTAAAACTTTCTCCGGCAAAGACCACAATACCCATCCTGTCAGAAGGACGCTGGGAGATGAATTCGATGGCAATATCCTTTGAAGCGTTTATACGGTCAGGGGTAAGGTCCCTGGCAAGCATGGATGTGGAAACGTCCATCGCAAGAATGATGTCAATACCCTCTGTATCGATTCTCTCCATCTGCTGCGACGATCTCGGACGAGCAATCGCAACAACCACCATCGAAAGCGCAAATATCCTAAGCGTAAAAGGCACATGGCGCATAACCGACATGAAGACATTCCGCTTCAAGGTCCATGGCACAGATGTCGACACTCTCAGATGCGGATGTCTCTGAGCCAGTTCAAGATATATATAATGCAATACCAGCAATACCGGCACTGCAAGCAGCCACAAAAGTCCTGGATATTCAAAATACATCACTCGGTCCCTCCATTTTCAGATCTGTCTGCACCGCCAGACAAGGCAGTATCGTCTCCGTCTGCAACTGACTTATCAGCATCCAGATCGGTCTGATAAGTCTCTGTAACAAAACGTACAGCCAACGGAAGTACAGATGCATTATCCTCATCCGATGCCAGATATTTTGCAAATTTCACAAAATCAGCACGTTCAAAAAGTTCCTTGACCTCTGAAAGAAGTTCCTTAGGAGCATCCGAAGTCTTCATCTCAGCGAAGATCTCACTTGTGGTCTTCTCCATGGCAGAAATCCCGTATCTCTCAGACATGTATTCCCTCAAGGCATCGGTAACGCCTGAATAGAATGCCTTCTGTCTGTCTGGAGCCCACATCTTGCTTCCTCTGTACTTGTCAAGTTCCCTCAATGCCACAATATGTGCAGGATCCTTACGGACATAGGCCGGATCATCCTTTCTCTTACGTATCATGACCAGACATACTGTCACTATGACGATGATGGCAACTACCCAGAACACCACAAGCCAAGGAAAGACCTCGGCAAATGTCAGAGGATATCGGATCTGACCCTTTATGTCATGAGGTACAAAGGTGGCGGTATCCACCGGCATGGTCTTGACCTCCAGACGCATAGGGTCGAAAACGAGGGTATCTATGACCCCATCCTTAGAAAGGCGGCCGACCATGATAGGAGGAAGGTCATATACACCTTCGTCAAATGATGTTATAAGAAGACTGCTCCTTATGTCCAGAAGACGCGGCATCCCCTTCTTCTGATTCTTTACCTTGACGGTATCCACGAGCCAAGGACTGATGACCTGCACTCCGCCCGCCTCATCATTCTTCCACTCAGGAAAAGCGAAACGGGTGCCCTCTTCGACCTGCTTCAGTTCGAATCCATAAAGCAACTGGTCTGCAATCAGCACGGAGTCCCTTTCCTGCAAAGGTTGCAGGAAGGCACCGTTCATCTGAATCGGCCTGCCTATAGGACGCCTTACCGTATCCTGCACGGAAAGAGTATCAGCATCCTGAGCGGAAAGACTCAGGGAGCAAAAGAGCAAAGTCAAATATATCAATGCTTTACGCATATAAACTATCTGTTTTTAAACAAGGACATCAAGCCCCTTACATAATCCTCATCCAGGGCGATGCTTACCTTGTCCACATTATATTTCATAAAAAGACGAGACGAGGTCTGCTCCACATTCCGGAACCAATCCTCATACGCCTCCCTCATCTTCCTGTCAGAAGTATTCACCCATGCAGACTGTCCTGATTCGGAATCCTTGATATGGACAAGTCCTACATCAGGTATGCTCCTCTCCCTAGGGTCATAAACCTCTATCACCGAAAGGTCATGTCTGTTTACAGCGACCTTCAGGGCTTCCTCATATCTTGGACTGCCGTCCTTGTTCACATCGATCATATCCGACAGAAGGAAGGCCGTACACTTCTTCTTGATCGCATTGGTCAGGTAGCGCAATGCCTCGGAAATGTCCGTACCGTCAGTCGTAGGCTCGAATTCGATGATCTCACGTATGATATGAAGAAGATGACTGCGTCCTTTTTTCGGAGGAATGAACTTCTCCACCTTGTCACTGAAGAACAAGGCACCCACCTTGTCATTGTTGATAGTGGCAGAGAAGGAAAGCACAGCAGCAATCTCTGCAAGCATATCCTTCCTGCTGGCACCAGCCGTACCGAAAAGACGGGAACGGCTTACATCCACCAGAAGTACGACAGTCAGTTCCCTCTCCTCTTCGAAGACCTTGACATAAGGCGAACGAAGACGTGCGGTAACATTCCAGTCCATGTTTCGCACATCGTCGCCATACTGGTACTCGCGCACCTCGCTGAAGGCCATACCACGGCCCTTGAAGGCCGAATGGTATTCACCCGCAAATATCTGATGCGACAGAGCCCTGGTCTTGATCTCTATCTTTCTAACCTTCTTCAGAAGGTCATTTGTTGATAAACTGCTCATAAAACGTCATTGCCGGCATGACCGGCAATCTATTAAGGAACGTCTACTGCGTTGATGATTTCAGAGATGATCTGGTCGGTAGTCATATTCTCAGCCTCAGCCTCATAAGTGAGTCCGATACGGTGGCGGAGCACTTCGTAACATACGGCACGCACATCTTCCGGAATCACATAGCCTCTTCTCTTGATGAAGGCATAGGCCTTTGCCGCCGCTGCAAGGGAAATGCTTGCACGTGGTGAAGCACCATATGATATCAGGCTTTCCAGTCTGCCCAGATTGTAATCCTTCGGAGTACGGGTCGCATATACAATATCAACTATGTACCTCTCGATCTTCTCATCCATGTACACATCCTTCACAACCTCGCGTGCCCTTACGATATCCTCAGGCTTAAGGACAGGGTTCGCCTTAGGAAACGAACCGGCATTGTTCATACGGATGATCATGCGCTCCTCCTCCTTCTTAGGATAGGTAACGACAACCTTGAGCATGAAACGGTCGAGCTGCGCTTCCGGAAGCGGATACGTACCCTCCTGCTCGATCGGATTCTGTGTCGCCATCACG
>JAZRGY010000070.1:0-2460 GCA_045644485.1 Candidatus Cryptobacteroides sp.
GTCAGAGTCAAATGCAGCATCGCTCAAGAGGACTCTGGCTCATGTCGAGTCCGTTATGGGTAATCTTCAATCTCTTTCCGGCAGGATTGAAGGCAAATCTGATGAAATCACTGCGATGATAGACAATCTGACCGTATTTTCAGGCAGGCTGACGAACATAGCGATGCAGGCAGACTCTACACTTGCAGGAGCGAATGCTGCCGTTGCCTCGCTTAATGATGCTGATCTTACCGGAACGATCGCTTCGCTGCACCAGTTGTTGGACAATATCAACGATCCCGAAGGAACAGTCGGGAAACTTCTTGACAATGATTCCATATATAATTCGGTCGATTCTCTTCTTGTGAATATTGACAGATTTGTGGATAAGATACAGGAAAATCCGAAGAAATATCTGAAAATTTCAGTCTTCTGATATGCTCTGGTACACTATTGTCTAATAAATATTTGTTTTGAAAAATTAAAAATTATAAGTGTTTGAATTTTCAAGCGTTTGGTGTTTTGTGCCGGGGTTATCTGCTTAATTATCAGTAATTTAAGAATTAGGGTATTTTCAGTACTGTCACAATTCCACAAGTCAAATAATTTTAAAAAACAATAGTAAAAATAATTTTTTATTACTTTTTTTTCCTCATCTTTGTAACCGAATTCGAGTAGAGTTACCCAAAATCAACAATCAGGTCAATTTTAAATGATACAGGAAAGGCACATATCTGTCTGGAACAATTGTCTGCGCTTCATTGAGCAGAATATTGACCCTAAGCAGTTCAATGTGTGGTTCAGGCCTATCAAGCCTGTCTCACTCGTCGAATCTACGCTTACGGTGGATGTTCCTTCGGAGTTCTTCCGCGAGTATGTGGAGGATGCCTATCTCGATATACTGAAAGCGGCCCTCAAAAAAGCACTTGGCGCAGGAGCAAGGCTTGTGTACAGAGTGACACCTGTCAATCAGCAGCCTTCGATGAGTTATCCGGCAGCACATGGAAATGTTCCGGTCAACAAGTCAATATCGGTGGAGACATTCACCAGGACCGGCAATCCGGGACCTTTCGTCTTCCCAGGCGTGCAGAGGGTAAAGGTGGATTCGCAGTTGAATCCGACCTATTGTTTCGAGAACCTGATAGTAGGCGAGTGCAACAAGATGGGCTTTACTGCCGGTGAGAGCATTTCTGCAGCACCAGGAAAGACTGCATTCAATCCGCTCTTTCTCTTCGGAGGTCCGGGATTGGGCAAGACCCACCTCGCACAGGCTATCGGTATTGCCATCAAGAAGAAATATCCGGAACTCGTTGTGCTTTATGTTCCGGCGAACAGGTTCAAGATCCAGTTTATGGATGCAACGAACGGAAAGAACAGACTTGCAGACTTCATGGCCTTCTATATGAAGATGGATGTTCTTATTGTCGATGATATCCAGGATCTTCAAAGTCCGGGCTCCCAAGGAGCGTTCTTCAATATATTCAACCATCTGCATCAGTCAGGCAAACAGTTGATCTTCACTTCTGACCGTCCGTCGGTCGAATTGGCCAACTTTGAGGAAAGGCTTCTCTCGCGTCTCAAATGGGGACTTTCCGTGGAACTTCAGAAGCCGGATTTCACTACGCGACTCAATATGTTGAAAGCGAGGGCTTTCAGGGAAGGTGTCGAACTCAGCGAGGATGTGCTTCACTATCTTGCAACAAGGATCAAGTCCAATTTCCGTGAATTGGAAGGTGCGCTTATCTCCCTGATAGCGAATGCGACTCTTGCTCATCGTGAAATTACTCTTGAACTCGCAGAGAGCATTACCGGAAAGATTGTTGGCGAAGAGCAGGTAGATGTGACCATAGACAAGGTACAGAAAGTAGTCTGTGATTATTTTAACATAACTAAGGACGACCTCCTTTCAAAGACAAGAAAACGTCAGATTGTGCAGGCAAGGCAGATTGCCATGCACATGTCCCGTAGCCTTATCAACTGCTCGCTTTCAGTAATAGGCAACGAGATCGGTGGAAAGGATCATGCTACAGTCCTGCATGCATGCAATACGGTCAATGACCTGATGGCGACGGACAAGACATTCAAGCAGTATGTAAGCGACATCGAGAAGATGCTTGTACCGGTAAAGAGATGATGTTGATAAATATTTCATAAAAGACCTTGCAAGATTTTTGCAGGGTCTTTTTTTATGGATATATTTGCCAGTATAAACGCTTTAATCATGAATTCGGAAAAAGTACTTTCATTCTTCAAGGAGATTGTTGCGATTCCAAGGGAGTCGGGACATGAGGAACATATAATTGCATATCTTCAGAAGTTCGCTGCTGACAGATCGTTGGAATGCAGGACTGACCAGGCAGGTAATGTCCTTATTGTAAAGGAGGCTGCCCAGGGATATGAAGGAGTTCCTGCCATTGTTCTTCAAAGCCATTCAGATATGGTGTGCGAGAAGAATGAGGGAGTAGAACATGATTTCTCAAA
>JAZRGY010000071.1:0-10351 GCA_045644485.1 Candidatus Cryptobacteroides sp.
GAGATGGCCAGGTGGAATGCTTACAAACTTCCCAACCATCCGTAAGGCTGTCAAGAAGATGAATACCATCGACAAGATGATTGAGGATGGTACATTTGACACTCTCGCAAAGCGTGAGCGTCTTCAGGTAACACGCCAGCGCGCTAAGCTCGAGAAGAACCTCGGTTCTATCCGTGACCTTAGCCGCCTCCCATCAGCACTTTTCGTAGTAGACGTACAGAAGGAGATGAACGCCGTTAAGGAGGCAAATCGTCTTAATATTCCGGTTATCGCTATGGTTGATACATGTTGCGATCCTACTCCGATTGATTATGTGATTCCGGCAAATGACGATGCAGCAAAGTCTATCGCTTACATCATGGATGTACTTTGCGGCGCAATCAAAGAGGGATTGGACGAAAGGAAGATTGAGAAGGAGAAAGAGGCTCCTGAGCAGACAGAGGAGAAGCCAGCAGGCAAGAAACTCCGCGCTCGCAAGGGTGGAAAGGCTGCAGAGGAAGTTGCTGAGACTCCAGCAGAGTAATTTTAGTGTAACACTTTAAACATCTATCGAAATGGAGATTAAAGCAGCAGACGTTGCAAAACTTCGTCAAATGACAGGCGCAGGTATGATGGACTGTAAGAAGGCTCTTGTAGAGGCTAACGGCGACTATGAGAGAGCAAAGGAAATCATCCGCGAGAAAGGTAAACTCGTAGCAGCGAAGCGTGCTGACCGCGAGACTTCAGAGGGTGCTGTAATCGCAAAGGTAAACGGCGAGAAGGCTATCGTAGTAGGACTCGGTTGCGAGACTGACTTCGTAGCAAAGAACGCTGAGTTCCAGGCACTTGCTGAGGCTATCGCTGAGACTGCTATCGCTAACTTCCCAGCAGACAAGGATGCCCTCATGGCATGCGTACTCGCTGACGGAAGAACAGTAGAGGCTGCGGTTACCGAGCAGACAGGTAAGACTGGTGAGAAGCACGTTATCGTAGGATACGAGACTGTAGAGGCACCATTCATTTCAGCATACATGCATAAGATCACCGGCAAACTCGCTGCTGTTGTTGGTTTCAACAAGGTATTTGACGAGCAGACTGCAAAGGGTGTTGCAATGCAGGTTGCTTCAATGAACCCTGTTGCTGTTTCAGCAGATTCAGTTCCACAGAACGTAATCGACGCTGAACTTAAGACTGCTACTGAGAAGACTAAGGAAGAACTCGTTCAGAAGGCAGTTGACGCTGCCCTCACTAAGGCAGGTATCAACCCTGCACATGTAGACAGCGAGGCTCACATCGAGTCTAACCAGGCTAAGGGCTGGATCACAGCAGAGCAGGCAGAACAGGCACGTGAGATCATCAAGACCGTTTCTGCAGAGAAGGCAGCAAACCTTCCTGAGCAGATGGTAGCAAACATCGCTAAGGGTCGTCTCCAGAAGTTCTTCAAGGAGCAGACTCTTGAGGAGCAGGGCTATCAGATGGGTGACGGCAAGACTCCAGTGAAGGATGTCGTTAAGGCAGCCGATGCTGAGGCTAAGATCGTTACTTTCAAGAGAATCTCACTCGCTGACTAATTAAGGATCTTAAACATCCAATATATAAAGGCCATCGGATTACCGATGGCCTTTGTTTTTTTGTGGCATGATGCGACTGTTATGCTTTACGGATGATAGTCCATGCTCCTGCTGCATATCCGGTGATGAGGAGGGTGTGGACTGTGAGTTTGAACACAAGGGTCATTTCCGGTAGAATGAGCGAAACTCCGTAAATGGATCCCATAAGAAGGAAAATCGCCAGCAGACGGCCCCAACGATACGGGATGGGGTAATATCGGGCGCCCAGGAGAGAACTTATGACGAACATCACGATGTAACTTGCAAGATGTCCCCAGGCCGCAGCCCAGTATGAATACTTCGGCATGAATGCCACTATTACCAGTGCTGTCACTACAAGGCCTGAAAGGGTGATCCAGATAGCCATGTCGGTCTTTCCTGAGAGTTTGTACCACATCGACACATTGAACAGCATGCCTAATATCATATAGGAAAGCAGCATGACAGGAACGACTCCCACCGCTGAGCGGAACTGAGGGCCGAGAATAAGTGCTATGATGTCTATATATAGGATGACTCCCAGGAATACCAGTCCGCAGAATGCTGTGAAATACTCCTGTACAGATGCATATAGGGCGCGGGAATCCGTTTCTTTTGCCCTGCGGAAAAAGAAGGGTTCTGCTGCATATCTGAACATCTGTATGAAGAGGTTCATTATCACAGCCAGTTTTACTGCAGCCTGATAAAGTCCAAGAGAGGACCTCCATGCTTCGGCGTTTGTGTCGAAATATCTGAAGAGGATTCTGTCCAGAAAGTCATTTATTACTCCTGGGAGAGCAGCGATCATCAAAGGCAGCGAGTAGGCCAGCATCTGTCTTAAAAGCCTGATGTCCAATCTGAAACTCAAACGTAGCAGATCCGGGATGAAAAGGAATCCGCATACGATGCAACTGATGAATATTGCGAAGATCACATAACTGAAGTCAGGAGTTGCCGGAATGAAATGCAGGAGCCATCCTGCCGAATCGGCATGTTTTGGAAACCAGAGGAAGAGAATAAGGTTTGCTGCGGTTTCCGTGATGATCTTTACGGTTTTGAAGATGGCAAACCTCAGGGCCTTGCCTTCCTGACGCAGTTTTGCAAACAGGATGGCTGTTATCGAATCCAGAGCAAGTATGCCTCCCATATACTTGATGCATGAACCATATCCGTCGTATCCAAGAGCGGACGAAATCGGCGATGCAAAGGCAATCATCAGAGCGAGAAATGTGGCACTGATACAGAATACTGTTACGAAGGCGTTTGCGTAGACCTTCTTCGGATCTATTCCTTCCTTGTTGGCGAATCTGAAGCATCCGGTCTCCAGTCCAAGAACCAGAACCACTTGAAGCACAGCAATATATGCCATAAATTCGGTTACTACGCCATAACTTTCAGGACTGAGAAGCCTGGTATAGATGGGTACGAAAAGGAAATTTATGATGCGTGCGAGGATTGTGCTCAGACCGTAAATCATGGTCTGTCCTGCCAATTGTTTCAACGGATTTGCCATAATGAGAGCAAAATTAATTATTTTTGTCGGTAATAAAACTCAGTCAATATGAAAAGAATAGTATTAATACTTGCCGCAATGGTGATGATTTCCTCTTGCGCATGCAGAAACGAATCTCAGCAGGCAGCAGAAACAATGACAGAAATGGAAAATACAGTTATTTCAGAGCCGGAGTTCGAGATGGTGACAAGTCATGGCACCATGAAGATCAAACTCTACAACATGACCCCTAAGCACAGGGACAATTTCGTGAAACTTGTAAATGAGAAATATTATGACGGACTTCGTTTCCACAGGGTGATCGAAGGATTCATGATCCAGGGTGGTGATCCATATTCCAGAGATACTACAAAGGCTGACCTTTGGGGACAGGGTGGTCCGAACTATACTGTACCTGCGGAGTTTGTAAGTCAGTACTGGCACAAGAAGGGTGCAATCGCAGCCGCTCGAAAAGGTGACATGGCAAATCCTACAAAGGCTTCTTCAGGTTCTCAGTTCTATATTGTCCACGACGAGAATGCTTGTCTCCATCTCGACGGTCAGTATTCTATCTTCGGAGAGGTTACTGAAGGCCTTGATGTGATCGACAAGATCGCCACAGTTCCTACCGACTATTATGACAGGCCATTGGAGGATGTGATGATAATCAGTGTGAAGCCTCTCAGTGCTGAATAAGGAATGGAGAGTCTTAAAGGAAAATTCTCTACGGTCTTCTTCGATGCGGATGATACGTTGTGGGAAAACGAACAGTTTTTCCGCAATGCCGAAGCACATTTTGCTGAACTTCTTTCTGACTATACGTCACCAGAGGGTGTGCAGCAGATGCTTTGGCAGAAACAGGAAGATAATATACCTCTTTTCGGATACGGGTCGAAGACTTATATGATAGGCATGACAGATGCTGCAGTGGAACTTTGCGGTGGCAATCTTCCTGAACATATCTATTATGGGGTAAAGAAGATAATCACAGATCTGGCATTCCATGAATTCGAGATAATAGATGGTGTACGGGAAGTGTTGGAAGCGCTTCAGGGCCATTACAGACTCGTCGTTGCGACTAAGGGTGACCTTACCGAGCAGATGAACAAATTCCGTGTCTCCGGGCTCGCAGATTATTTCCATCACTGCGAAGTCATGGAAAACAAGGATGAGAGGAACTATCTCGAACTGGCTGCCAAGAACGATATGTCTCCGGAGCAGATATTGATGATAGGTAACTCCGTAAAGTCGGATATAGTTCCTGTGGTAAATATCGGAGGTACGGCCATCCATACTCCTCATGAGGTTGTATGGGTACATGAAATGATGGATATGCCGCAATCCGAGAGAATTGTAGAAGTAAGGAATATTAAAGAAATTTTACAGTACCTGCTCTAATGGCATGGTATTCGCTATAAACTTAAACCGAATAGTTTTTTCATAGGTTAAGTTTTAGGTTAGAATTGCGGAGGTTCTTCGGTGTGAATCGAGGAACCTCTATCTTTTTGATTATCTTTGCAGGAAATTGGTGAAATGATGAAGAAACATACTTTTGGAGAATGGATGATAGCAGTAAGACCGTGGTCTTTCCCGGCTTCTGCCATGCCTGTTATAGTTACTACCGCCTTTCTTTTCTGGCGAGGATATGAAATAAGTTGGGGATTTGCCGCATGGGCGCTGGTGAATATAATAATATTCCATGCTGCCGGAAATACGTGGAGTGACTATTTTGATTTCAAGAAGAAAGTTGATGCAGATGATACCTTTGGTGCCAAGACCTTGACTACTGGGATGTTCGAACCTGAAGAAATTAAAAATCTTGCTCTGGGACTGACTGTAGTTGCGGTTGCAGGTGGCCTGGCCTTGATGGCTCTGACAGGACTTCCCCTTCTTTGGGTAGGACTGGGCGGTGTTCTCTGTACCCTTCTATATCCGTTCCTTAAGTATAATGCTCTCGGAGATCTGGTGATATTGCTGGCATATGCCTTCCTTCCTACTCTCGGAACATCGTTTGTTGCGGCTGGCGGTATTCTCCCTAGTGTCCTTATTGTTGCTCTTCCTTTGGGATTGATAACAGATGGTATCCTGCATTCCAACAATACCCGTGACATGGTTACAGACTCCAGAGCCGGCATCAGGACCATGGCGATGAGTCTGGGAAAAAAGTCTTCAGCCGTTCTTTACGGGTTTGAGATGATATTCCCGTTCGTGTGGGTGGGAGTCTGCTCTATTGCCGGCTTCATGCCGCTTGCAACAGTGATTGTATTCATGACTCTTCCTATAGCGGTTGCTTGTGCCCAGACCATGAAGAAGTCTGTTGAGGGTGGCCTTCAGATGATTGCGGATCTTGATGTCAGGACTGCAAACCTGCAGTTGATGTTCTCCTTTCTGTTGACCGTCGCATTCGTGGTTTCCCGTTTTCTTTAGGGATATCATATTTTTTCTGTGACTGGTATGGAAAAGAAATTGCTGGCAGGAATCTGTATTGCTGCTGTCTTATGGACTGTCATGTTCTCTCCATGGACGGCTCCTCATGTGAACTTCTGGGTGATGATGACCTGCTCAGGTCTGACCCTTACCTTATATTCCACATGGGCTGCTCCCGGCTGGTGGAAGGACCTTCGCTTCGGATTGTCTGATATCCTTATAGGCGTTGCTCTCGCCTCTGTATTGTGGGGAATCTTCTGGGTGGGTGAGTGCCTTTCGTCTCTGATGTTCGATTTCGCTAGGCCTCAGGTGGATATGATATATGGAATGAAGGATGGCGAGAATCCGTTGGTACTGACCCTCCTTATGTTGTTCATAATAGGTCCTGCAGAGGAAATATTCTGGAGAGGATATATCCAGAAGAACCTTTCTGCCCAAAGGAATCCTGATTGGGGATTTATTGTTACGACTCTTGTCTACAGTCTTGTGCATGTTTCGAAATTCAACTTCATGCTCATTATGGCTGCTGCAGTGGCTGGTTTCGTATGGGGACTTGCCTATCGTTTCTTCCCTGAAAGACTAGGGGCCATCATCATTTCACATGCTCTTTGGGACTGCGCCGTCTTTATCTGGTTCCCGATAATGTAACTGTAATCAAAAGAACAAAATATCCGTGTTATTTTTTTTGATCAAATCTCTGTAGCAAATAGTGAATGATTGCGTCTAATGATCGGATTTGAAACTGAAAAGCAATGGAAACTTTGGAAATCGATTTTGCGCGGATCGTAAGGGAACATAAGGGTACGATATATACCGTATGCTACATGTTCTCCAAGGATGAGGAGGAGGTTGCAGACCTTTTCCAGGACATCCTTGTCAATCTTTGGAAGGGATTCTCGAATTTTCGTGGCGAAAGCAGCGCGAGGACATGGATTTACCGTGTCAGTCTGAATACATGTATATCTGCCGAACGCAAGAAGAAGAGAAAAGGGGAGAATGTGCCTCTTGATATGGATATAAACCTCTTCGATGATTCAGCAGAAGACATGAAGCAGGTCCGCATGCTTCAGAGCCGTATCAGCCGTCTCGGACCGTTCGATAGAGCGATAGTCCTTCTCTGGCTGGAGAATCTAACATATGACGAAATAGGATCCATAGTCGGAATCTCTGCCAAAAATGTTTCCGTGCGCCTTTTCAGAATCAAGGAACAGTTAAAGAAGATGTCGGACAAGTAAAACGGACAGATTATGGAAAATACACTCATGTCGCATGAACTGGAGGAAATGCGCTCGCAGATAAGTGCACTCAAAGAGAAATTGGATAAGCAGGCTATTGTAAATGAGCGGCATATCCGTCTTTCGATGGCGTCAAAGAGCAATGATTTGAACAAGACGGTCAGGGGTACGATAGGAGGAGGTGTCTTTGCCTTGATTTATTGTCCTGTATGTTTTTATTTTTTAGGTTGTTCTCTTCCTTTTGTCGTTGTAACCACGGTAATGCTGGCCATATGTCTTGCTTTGACAATACGCCAGAAGGTTGTGTTGGGAAGGATGGATTTCTCTCAAGGAAGTATTGTCGGAACAGCCGAGGCGTTGGGCCGTGTCAGAAAACATTATGTGCAATGGACAAGATGGGCTGCTCCATTGATTATAGTTCCGTGGTATGCATGGTGTATGTATGAATTCATTGAGTTGGATGAACCTGGCGGCATGTTTCTCTTGATAGGTGCTACTATCGGAGGTATAATAGGAGGTATAGCGGGGCTTAGCATCAACCGTAAGGTTATCCGTAAAGCCGATGAAATCCTCTCTCAAATAGATGATCTTCAGAAAGGCAACTAGTAATACCTTTAGGTCAGAAGAAGTATTATGATCTGGGCGGAAATGACGCGGAGGAATATACTTGCGGGATAGACCGTAGCATATGCGACTGCAGGGTCCTCTCCGTTTTCCCCCTGACTTGCATATTCAAGAGCGAAAGGATTGGCCATGCTTCCGCATATCATTCCCATATTTTCCACATAATCGGTCTTGAATACCTTTGCAGCAATGAATGCTGTAATAAGTACAGGTACGACAGCAAGCGCTATGCTGGTAAGTACCCAGACAAGACCTTCCATTGTGAATACTGTGGCAAAGAAGCCTGCACCTGCGCTCAAGCCAAGGCCGGCGAGATATATGGTCAGTCCTAACTGGCGGAGCATCAGGTTTGCGCTTCGCGTCGTATATGTGGTTATATGGAACCTTGGACCGAATGCTCCCATCAGGATACCGACGATTATCGGACCTCCCGCTATGCCGAGTTTGATAGGTGTGCTTATGCCCGGAATAATGATAGGAATGCTTCCGAGTATGAGGCCAAGAATAATTCCGATGAAGATGGATGTCAGGTTAGGGTTGGTGAGTCTCTTTGACTCGTTACCCAGAATGGTGCTGACATTTTCTATTGCCCTTGCTTCTCCTACGACTGTGAGTTTGTCTCCTAACTGAAGTCTGAGATTTCTTGAAGGAAGGAGGTCGATTCCTGCTCTGTTGACGCGGGTTATGTTTATTCCGTATGAATTTCTCAGTCGCATATCTCCGAGTTTCACCCCGTTGTGCTCAGGTTTGGTTACCAGGATTTTGCTTGATACGAGTTGGCTGTCGATAGCATTCCAGTCTATGTCCTTCTTGTTCCAGTCTATGTTTTCCTGCTGGCCGAAAAGGAATTTTATCTTTTCGACATCCTGTTTGCCGGAAATTACCAGTATGTGCTCATTTTCTTCGAGGATTGTTTCTGATGTCGGAATAATCAGTTTTTCATTCTTCCATACCCTTGATATCACGAACTGGCAGTCCGCGCCTTTTCGGATCTCCTGAATTGTCTTTCCGAATATAGCCGGATTACTGATCTGATATTCTGCGATAAATGTGTTGTCAGACGATGGGTCGTGCGCGGGGGCGGCATTTTTCGGAGCCAATATTTTCTTGAGCATTATGACTGTAAGTATCAGTCCCACGAGTCCGAAAGGATAGGCAACTGCGCATGCCATGGCCATTCTGTTTGCCCCCTCCAGATTGTTCGGATCTGCCTGAAGCAGAGCCTGTTGTCCCGCTCCGAGCATTGGAGTGTTTGTTACTGCTCCGGAAAGAAGTCCCACTGTATCGGAAACAGACATGTCTGTGGTCCAGAATATTATTATTGCCATGAGAGATCCTACAAGCAGTAGGAGAAGGGCCAGCAGGTTCAGTTTTATGCCTCCGTGTTTGAAGGAGGAGAAGAAACCGGGTCCGACCTGTATTCCGAGTGAGTAGATATAGATTATAAGTCCGAAGTTCTGGGCGAGCGCAAGCATTTCCGGATCAATCGACACTCCGAAATGTCCTGCAATGATACCCGCAAAGAATACGAATGTGACTCCGAGCGAGACACCGAATACTTTTATCTTTCCAAGAGCAAGACCCGTTGCGCAGATGAGGGAGAGAATCATTACTGCCTGGATGAATGTATGTTGTGTAAAAAGTTCGTTAAACCATTCCATAATCTTAATATAATATAAGTCCGGCCAATGCTCCTAGCCCGATGGCTGAAAACGGCCCGATTTTCTTGAAGAACAATCCGATGAATGCTGCGAGACAGATCATGTAACTTTTCCAGTCGATGAAGTTGTCAGGCGTTGCCAGTCCCAATGCCGCTGTTCCTATGAGTCCGAGGACTGCCGGCCTCAATCCTGTCATTATACCTTTGAAAAGATAGTGGTCCTTGAGTTTTTCATATGCCTTGCATATGGCAAGGACTATTATGAAGGATGGCAGCACCACCGCAAAGGTTGCGGTAAAAGATCCTAATATGCACATGAATTCCGGTGCACCTGTGTTTGCGATCACGTCATATCCCAGATAGGTCGCGCTGTTGATTCCTATTGGTCCGGGAGTCATCTGGGAGATGGCTACTATGTCTGTGAAGGTGGTCTCGTCTATCCATCCGTGTACTGTCACGACCTTGTCCTGTATAAGCGACAGCATGGCATATCCTCCTCCAATGGTGAACATGCCTATGACGAAAAACGTTGTGAACAGTTCTAAATAGATCATTTCCTGTTGTTATGCCATGAAACCGCTGCAGCGATCACAATTACACATATTAATATATATATAGGCGAGACTTTCATGAAGCAGACAAGCGTCATTGATGAAATGACGATTATCCATGACCACCATCTCATCCTTGTGGCCTTTATCATATCTATCATAGGTACTCCTATGAGGGCTACTACCACCGGTCTTATACCCTTGAATGCCTGCAGGATATATTCGTTGTCCTTGAATGCAGTGAAGAACATGGCAACAGCCAGTATGATGAGAAACGGAGGAAGACAACTTGCTACGGTTGCGACGACGCTTCCTTTTGTTCCTCTCAATTTATGGCCGGTGAGTATAGATATGTTTACTGCAAAAAGTCCCGGCGCTGTCTGGGCAAGGGTAATTATGTCAAGAAAATCCTCATCCTTGAGCCATCCTTTCTCTGTCAACTCGCTTTTTATTGCCGCAATCATAGGGATGCCTCCACCTATTGTGAATGCACCGATTTTTGCAAAAACGACGAATATTTTCCAGAGTGAGACCATTTTTTTCTTGTTTAGACCGCAAAAGTAGAAAAAATATTCAAAAAAAAGCCGAAAAAATTTGGAGGTTAAGAAAAAGTGCGTATCTTTGCAGCCCGTTTGAGAGAAAACGGTTTAACAAGTTCATTGAAAAGATTGAAGGAAAGTACAAGAAGCAAGTACCGAGAAAAATACAATTTATCGAGAAGCGTTAATTCTTTTATTAAGAGTTATAAGTGTCAGGACAGGCTAAGAAATATAGAAACTATACAATGAAGAGTT
>JAZRGY010000072.1:0-30112 GCA_045644485.1 Candidatus Cryptobacteroides sp.
ATATATCTTTATATAATTACATTCTCTCTGGAAGCGCGATTCCGAGGATAGACATCGCCTTGCTGAGAACCTTTGCAATGGTCTCCACCAACACAAGACGATACTCCAGAAGCGTTTGATTCTCTTCACGAAGAATAGGAGTATCATGATAATACTGATTGAACTCCTTAGCAAGTTCATATGCATAGTTTGCAATGACAGCAGGAGAATGAGCCGCACCGGCCTCTGCAACCTTGGCTGGGAACGTATTAAGTATCTTTATGATACGCACTTCCTTCGGAGACAATGCAGAATCAGCCTTTACTGCAGAAACTGCATGGGCAAATCCCTTCTCGTCCGCCTTGCGGAGAATAGACTTGATTCGGGCATGTGTATACTGGATGAACGGACCTGTATTTCCGTTGAAGTCGATAGACTCCTTAGGGTCGAAGAGCATGGTCTTGCGAGGATCCACCTTGAGAATGAAGTACTTGAGAGCGCCAAGACTGATCATCTTGAAGAGTGCATCCTGTTCCTCTGCCGAAAGATTGTCTATCTTTCCGAGTTCGAGAGAAGTCTCTTTCGCCGTATTGTACATATCTGCGATAAGGTCATCGGCATCAACGACTGTTCCCTCACGAGATTTCATCTTTCCTTCAGGAAGTTCCACCATGCCATACGAAAGATGGTAGATGCTTTCAGCCCAGTCAAATCCGAGTTTGCCAAGTATGAGTTTCAGAACCTGGAAATGGTAGTTCTGCTCGTTACCTACCACATATATATGCTCATCAAGGCTATATTCAGCAAAACGCTGTTCAGCCGTTCCAAGGTCCTGGGTCATGTAGACTGATGTTCCGTCTCCACGGAGAAGAAGTTTCCTGTCAAGTCCGTCAGCAGTAAGGTCACACCATACCGAACCATCTTCCTGAGTCTCGAAGATACCTGCTTCAAGTCCTTTCTGTACAAGTGCCTTTCCAAAGAGATAGGTCTGTGACTCATAATAAGTCCTGTCAAAACTGATTCCAAGGTCTCCATAAGTCTTGTCGAATCCCTCATATACCCATCCGTTCATGGTCTTCCAGAGTTCAACGACCTCAGCATCTCCATTCTCCCATTTGAAAAGCATTTCCTGGGCCGCCTTGAGAGAAGGAGCGTTCTTTTCCGCCTCCTCCTTTGCCATTCCTCCGGCAACAAGTTCATCAACTTCCTTCTTGTAAAGGTTGTTGAAGGCCACATAGTAGTCGCCTACAAGGTGGTCACCCTTCTTACCGCTGGATGCAGGAGTCTCTCCGTTGCCGAGAACCTTCCATGCATACATGGACTTGCAGATATGGATACCGCGGTCATTGACAAGATTCACCTTCATCACATTATGACCGCACACCTCGAGAAGTTTAGCGACTGACCAACCTAAGAGATTGTTGCGGATATGTCCCAGGTGGAGAGGCTTGTTAGTGTTAGGAGAAGAGTACTCGACCATGATGGTCCTTCCTGTAGGGGCCAACTGTCCGAAATCTTCTACAGAAGCGATCTCAGCAAAGACATTGTTCCAGTACATCTCCGAGAAGGAAATGTTAAGAAAACCCTTGACTGTATTGTAACCTGCAATCTCAGGCACATTTGTCTTCATCCACTCACCTATCGCATTTCCAGTATTCTCTGGAGTGGTCTTTGATACTTTCAAAAGAGGGAATACCACCAATGTATAGTCTCCCTCGAATTCCTTGCGTGTAACCTGTACCTGAAGTTGAGCCTCTGCCACTTCAACGCCGTAAAGCGCCTGAATTGCTTCAGACGCTTTTGTTATAATGAACTGTTCTGGTGTCATTATCCTAAATAACTCTTTAAAAGTTTGCTACTTGAATTGTTCTTGAGTTTGCGGATCGCCTTCTCCTTGATCTGGCGCACACGCTCTCTTGTAAGACCGAATCTCTCACCGATTTCCTCGAGGGTCATTTCCTGACATCCGATGCCGAAGAAAGATTTGATAATCTCCCTCTCACGGGTAGCCAAGGTAGAGAGAGCCCTTTCAATCTCCTTGTTGAGGGACTCGTTTACAAGTCCACGGTCTGCACTCGGAGAGTCGTTGTTTACAAGCACGTCGAGAAGACTGTTGTCCTCACCTTCTACAAAAGGTGCATCCACGGATACATGGCGGCCTGAAACACGAAGAGTATCTGCAATCTTGTCCTTCGGAACATCAATCATCTCCGAAAGTTCCTCGCTTGAAGGCATACGCTCATTCTCCTGCTCAAACTTCTGAAGAGCCTTGTTTATCTTATTGAGCGATCCCACCTGATTGAGAGGAAGTCTCACGATTCTTGACTGCTCGGCAAGAGCCTGAAGAATCGACTGACGGATCCACCACACTGCATAGGAGATGAACTTGAATCCTCTTGTTTCATCGAACTTCTCAGCAGCCATGATAAGTCCCAGGTTTCCCACGTTGATGAGGTCCGGAAGACTGAGTCCCTGATTCTGATACTGCTTCGCAACAGATACGACGAATCGAAGATTTGCTCTGGTCAGTTTCTCAAGAGCAGCCTGGTCTCCCTTACGGATCCTCTGGGCGAGTTCCACCTCTTCCTCGACTGTGATAAGTTCCTCCCTTCCTATCTCCTGCAGATATTTGTCAAGAGATGCACTCTCACGGTTGGTAATCGATTTTGTAATCTTTAACTGTCTCATTCCAAATATATACGTTAATTTCTTCTTCCTATACTCCGAAGCCGTAATAACCTGTTCTACCGGAAGGAGTTATACCTTCAATGAATACTGTTCTCTTCGACTTCTTCACTATGTCTATCACGTCCTGAGGAGTCTTCACCGGATGGTCATTCACATAAAGGATGATGAATCCCTCTGCGGCTCCCGCTTCCATGAGTTTGCCAGGTCCCAGTTCCACAATCTCCACACCGCTCTTCAGGCCGAACTTCTCCAGAGTCTTCTCGTCAGCCTCCTTGATCGAAGACCCGTAAAATGCTACGGAACCGTCATCGGTCACTGTACCGTTTTCCTGAGAAGTTCCCTTGAATGTAACCTCGATCTTCTTCTCCTTTCCGTCACGTATGACAGTCAGGACAGCGTTGTCGCCAGGAGAGTATCTGCTCACTGCTTCCTGTACGGAAGGTGCACTGGTAACCTTCATTGAATCAATGGCTACAAGAACATCTCCAGCCTTGACTCCGGCCTCATCAGCAGCACTGCTTTTTGAAACCTCGCTAATATATACGCCGTTTCTTGAAGAAAGTTTCAATTCCTCTGCAATTTTGTCATCAATCGGTCCCATTGTTATACCGAGGACTGCCCTTTTGACACTTCCGAAGTCCATGAGGTCAAATGCAATCTTCTTCACGATGTTCACAGGGACTGCAAAAGAATATCCTGCATATGACCCTGTCTGAGAATAGATAGCCGTATTGATTCCCACCAACTGGCCTTCCTTGTTTACAAGAGCACCACCGCTGTTTCCAGGATTTACGGCTGCATCGGTCTGGATAAAGGATTCGATCTTGAATTCACCTGTGTAGTTAGGCATAGAACGTCCCTTTGCACTGACAATACCTGCAGTAATGGTAGAACGAAGGTCATAAGGAGAGCCTATGGCAATGACCCATTCGCCCAAGCGAAGTTTGTCGGAATCTCCGAAAGGAATGACTGGAAGACCTGTCGCATCTACCTTCAGAAGAGCGACATCCGTAGCAGGATCGGTTCCCACCAATGTCGCAGGATAGGTCTGATTGTTGTTCAATGTAACCTCAATCTTTGTCGCATCTTCAATCACATGGTTGTTTGTGACGATGTATCCGTCCTCACGGATGATGACTCCGGATCCGCTGCCGACCCTTTCCCTCTGCTGAGGTGCTCCTTGCGGAAATCCGAAGAAATAGTCAAATATGGAACTTGGGGCCTGCTGCATGGTCTGAGTTGAAGTAACCTTCACATATACGACCGCATCCACTGCCGATTCAGCGGCATATGTAAAGTCCGGCCAGTTATCCTGCATGAGATTCACGGTACGGAACATCGCTCCGTCAGTACCGGACTGCACTACCGTCATATTGTCAGACGCCATGTTCTTTACGACAGCATAAGCCGTCACGCCTCCTGCAAGTGCGGAAAGCAAAGTAATCAAAATGCCTCTTTTCATAAATATTCTATTAATTTGTTCAATATATTGCGTGGTTTTTGATGTATCACCGAACAATTTTCAAAAAATATGCCACCGGCATTGGAAATTATTGCTTATATTTGTTGATTATTATGCGGTATTATGTCCGCTCTTTACAAAAGATTAAATATTAAAACGATATAATTATGAAGGTTATCATTTCAAGTTCAGAACTGCTCAGAGCCGTAATGGCGGTTGCCAAGGCTATTCCGGCAAAATCACCTCTCCCGATCCTTGAGAACTTCCTTTTCGACCTCAAGGGTAATGTACTGGAAATAACCGCTTCAGACTCGGAACTCACCCTCAAGACACAGGTGGAGGTGGAGAACACTTCTGAAGAAGGAAAGATTGCAGTCCCTGCAAAACATATGATGGATCTCCTTAAGGAACTTCCAGACCAGCCTCTTACCATCAATACATCAAGCGACAGTTCTTTCGTCTGCAGTTGGGCAAGCGGAGAATCCACACTCCCTTATTTCCCGGCAGAGGATTATCCTGAGATAACTGGTACAGATGATACGGCAGTCACCCTTCAGTTCCCTGCACAGAGTCTTGTGGACGGTATTGCAAGCACCATATATGCAACTGCAGACGATGAGATCCGCCCTGCAATGAACGGTATTCTCTTCGACATCGACACAGCGTCGACAACCCTCGTAGCATCAGACTCGCACAAACTCATATGCTACACTACAAACGATGTAAACGCATCCGAGAAGGCATCATTCATTCTCCACAAGAAACCGGCCGCAATCCTCAAGGCCATCATCGGAAAGGATGCCGAAACAGTGGAAATCTCATTCGACTCAAAGAACGCGACATTCAAGTTCGGACAGACAATGGTGATCTGTCGTCTTGTCGTAGGAAAATATCCTAAATATCGTGACGTCATCCCTCAAAACAACTCCAATATCCTCAGAATCAACCGCGTACAATTGCTCAATACAGTACGTCGTGTCTCTGTCTGCTCAAACAAGGCATCTAACCACATTAAATTCGACCTCAAGAGCGGATCGCTGATGGTATCGGCACAGGACCTCGGATTCTCCATTGCAGCACATGAGACAATGCAGTGCCAGTATGACGGCGACGACCTTACAATCGGCTTCAAGTCACCATTCATCATCGAGATTCTTTCGAACATGAACTGCGGCGAAGTAGTCATGAAATTCCTTGACAGCAAAAGGGCTGCTCTTGTCGTTCCGGCAGAAGATGAGGCTGAAAGCGAGAAGATCTGTGGAATCATCATGCCTATCATGATATCATAATTATGGAACTGAATCTCGAAAGACCATTATTATTTTTTGATATAGAAAGCACAGGCCTGAACATAGCCTCCGATTCAATCATCGAATTGTGCTTTGTCAAGATACTGCCAGGCTCTGAGCAAAGAGTCAAGACATGGCGTGTAAAGCCCTGGGATTATGAAAGGGGATGTCAGAGACCTATAAATCCTTCAGCACAGGCAGTGCACGGAATATCAGCAGAGGACCTTGCAGACTGCCCGACATTCAACGACATCGCTGACGAAGTTGTGGAATGGCTTGCAGACAGCGACCTTGCCGGATTCAATTCGGCCAAATTTGACCTGCCTATGCTTGCCGAGGAGATAGAGAGGGTACGCAGATGGAAGGGACGCGAACTTCCTGTCGACCTGCATCAGATGAAGATGGTGGATGTACAGAATATATTTCATGCCATGGAACCTCGTACACTCAAGGCTGCCTATATGTTCTACTGCGGAAGAGACCTGGAAAATGCCCATGCAGCAGAGGCTGACACACTTGCAACTTACGAGGTATTGAAAGGCCAGTTGGACAGATATTCAGGAGACCCACGAATTGAGAACAATGTCGACAAACTTGCAAGATTCTCGACAAAACAGAGGACCGTCGACTATGCAGGAAGACTTATTCTCAACGACAAGGACGAACCGACAGTAAGTTTCGGAAAGCATAAGGGAAAGACAGCACGAGAAGTATACTTCAGTGAGCCGTCATATTTTGCCTGGATAGACAACGGAGACTTCACATTGGACACCAAACGTCAGTTTGCTCTTCTCAAGGCTCAGTATGAAGCGGAAAGGAAGGCAGCGGTACAGGAAAGGAAGACGGTTACAAGCGTACCGAGGACAAAAGGCTATACTCCGTTCGAAAGTCTTGGAGACCTTTTTTCACAGGACAAGGATTAAGATATGAACATCATCGTAAAGCCACAGGAAAGTACCCTGTGCCATTGCAGACCTGACACGACATGGGAAAGGGAGAACAAGGATTTCTATGTCCCGGAATGCGCAAGGGAGATATCCTGGGCTCCAGTCATGTTCGTCAGAATAAGCAAGGCAGGTAAATGCATAAATCCGAAATTCGTATCACGATATTATGATTCGTTCAATTTCGGTACATTGCTTTATTGTGTCTGCGAAGAAGGAGCGGTATCCTGCGCGGACCACACATCCCGACTCCCCTTCCCTCTCCATGATACGGACAGGATGGAAGAAGGGAATGTCTTCCAGGCATTCATAAATGCAGAGGAGGTATTCAGCGCAACCGCCTGCAAGGAGATGATGGAAGATGCCATATGCAAGGCTTCCCAGATGACATCAGTACGCATCGGAGACCTTGTTGCGGTGGAACTGGACAAGGTAAGGACATTGACAGGAAAGGAAGATGGAGAAACCCGTCTGAAGGCAACGCTTGACGGAGTGCAACTTTACGATTTCCGTATCATTTTTTAGTACGGTTATTGCCAGAACACGCAGACTTAAATTCAAACAGATATGAAGACACTAAAGACAGCAACGGCGATATTTATCGCCTCCATGATATGCCTGTTCACATGCAGCAGTGCAGAAGCAAAAGGAAAAGTGACAGAACTCACATCGGAAAGTTTCAAGACAACAATCTGCGACATAACCAAGGAAGATGCGTCTTTCCTTGGAGACAGACCGGCAATCGTGGACTTCACTGCGACATGGTGCGGTCCATGCAAGAAACTTGCTCCAATTCTCGAAGAACTTGCTAAAGAGTACAAAGGAAAGGTAGATATCTACAAGGTAGATGTCGACAAATGCAAGGACCTCGCAAAGGCATTCAGAATCAGTTCAATACCGGCACTTCTCTTCATACCTGCGGAGGGTGCGCCTCAGATGCTTGTCGGTCTTCGTGACAAAAACACTCTCAAACAGGACATCGACAGGATCCTGTTAGGAAAGGAATAAGATGAGCAACAACTCAGCAGATATCATAATCATAGGAGGTGGCGCCGCCGGTCTGATGGCCGGAGCAGGAGCCGCACGGACATATGCATCCCAGGGCAGACAAGGAAGGGTACTAATACTTGAAAAGATGTCCCGCCCCGGAAGGAAGATAATGATAACAGGCAAGGGAAGGTGCAATTTCACAAATCTCAAGCAGTGGAACGAGTTCTCCTCCCATATCCATCCTAAACCCAATGCGCTTAAGCCAGCCTTCCATAACATGACCTCAGAGAAGATGATAGACTTTCTGGAGGCACATGGCATGGAAACTGTCGTGGAAAGAGGAGACAGGGCGTTTCCTGCATCCCATCTGGCATCGGATGTTGTAGATACGCTTGTCAGGGCGGCTCATGAGGCAGGAGCGGAAGTCCTTTGCAATAAGGAGGTTAAGGAGATCCTTCGCTTCGCTCAGGATGACAAGGGGGCTCAGGAAGACAACTTCAGGATTTCGTGCGGCGACGGATCCACATACGTATGCCGGAGGCTGATAATATGCACCGGAGGACTTTCATACCCAAAGACCGGCTCCACCGGAGACGGTTACAGATGGGCAAGGGAGGCCGGCCACTCAATCCGCAATCTTTTCCCTAGTCTCACAGCCATCGTACCGAAAGGATACAAGGACATACCGGCATCTGCATCGCCGGCAATAAAAGGTCATATCGACAGAAGCACTCCTCTCTCGGAAATGGGAGAAGGACTCTGCGGCAACCAACTTAAGAATGTCGGACTAAGTATCATAGTGGACGGCAATGAGGCTCAGAGCGAGTTCGGGGATTTGGACTTCACAGACGGAGGCATAGAAGGACCTATCGGATTCAAGGTAAGCAGAAGGTGTGTCAATGCCATAATGAACGGTTCGAAGGTGACAGCGGTAATCGATCTCAAGCCGGCTGTCGAGATGGAGGACCTTAGCGTGCGTATCGGCACTTTGTGGAACGAAATCGCCAAGGACAGAAAATCTGCAAACAAACAATACAAGGACAGGTTCAGAATCCTTCTGACCAAGGTTCTGCCCATGTCGCTGATACCTTCTTTCAGCAAACTTAATCCAAACACGGACCACAAGACTCTGGCTAAGGCACTGAAGAACTGGAAGATGGACATAGCCGGTTATGTAGGCTATGAAAGATGTGTGGTGACTGCAGGAGGAATCAGCATGGATGAGGTCACAGCCAAGACTCTGGAATCAAAACTTGTTCCCGGCCTCTATTTCGCAGGAGAAGTACTAGACATAGATGCAGACACCGGAGGATACAACCTTCAGACAGCCTTCTCCACAGGCTACCTCGCAGGTATTTCTGCCGCTAAATGACCCCTGATCCTATCATCTCATCTCCGTCATACCATACTGCAAACTGGCCTGGAGTAATACCTCGCTGAGGAGCGTCAAACAGGATATAAAGACCGTTTTCCCTCATGACAACGGTAGCATCCTGCAATGGCTGACGATAGCGGATACGTACACGATATCTGCGGATATCCCCGGGAGCCATAGCAAGGTCACGACGTATCCAGTGTATTTCATCCGGAGCAACGCGAAGACAACTTCTCGAAAGTCCTTTGTGGGTATGGCCCTCACCTACATATATTATATTTTCCGGAATATCTGTCTCGATTACGAATATCGAATCCTTATGGCCTCCTACATTCAGGCCTTTTCGCTGACCGATCGTATAGAACTGAGCACCATCATGCTTTCCGACTATCTTTCCGAACGGGTTGTCCTTGTAACGTGTCTTCTTGATATGTTTACGTCCGCTTCTATAGGTCTCCGTTTCGAAACGTATGTCATACTTGACCGGTTCGGAAAGACGGAGCAAGTCCGCATCCGGAAGCGCTGCAATCCTATCCATCGAAAAAGGACAGTCAGAAACAGGAACAGAAACCGCCTTATCTTCAGAAACATAGTCAGTTATCATCTTTGCCTCCCCTTCTTCAGACAAGAGTGAAGAAAGAGTATCACGAACAAATCCATACTGTTCGTTTTCTGAATAATAGGCATCATAGACCTCTACGATATCTCCTTCGCACGGCTTGAGTTTCTGCTGGAGGAAAGTCGGAAGATCGACCTTTCCGACAAAGCATATTCCCTGAGAGTCCTTCTTATCCGCAGAAGGAAGATCAGCCTCATGGGCCAGACGACGGACTTCCGGCTTTATGATATCTCCTATAGGGAACATTGCTTTCGAGAGTTGTTCCTGAGACAACTGACAGAGGAAATAACTCTGGTCCTTGTTAGGATCGCTGCCTGCCAGGATACGATGTACAGCATTTCCGTCGGCTCCTTCAACAGTTTCCTTTCGGCAATAATGTCCTGTAGCGACATAATCAGCACCTAACTTCTCGGCACATTTGAGAAAAGCATCGAACTTGATCTCCCTGTTGCAAAGGACATCAGGATTCGGGGTCCTGCCCTTCTCGTACTCGTCAAACATATAGTCCACAACTCTCTGGCGGTACTCCTTGCTAAGGTCAACGAAATAAAAAGGTATGCCGATCTTACGGGCAACCATCTCTGCAACAAAACGGTCTTCTTCCCACTCGCAATCGCCGTGAAGAGTTGTAGATGCATCATGCCAGTTCTGCATGAAAAGAGCGAACACATCATATCCCTGCTGCTTCAGCAAAAGGGCTGCAACGCTGGAATCTACACCTCCGGAAAGGCCTATACACACCTTAATATTCTGATTTCCCGCCATATATTAGGTCTTATTAGACAAAAAGCATTATATTTGTGAAGTATGCAAAGATAATTCAATTGATCTGTTATGACAAACAAAGAGATAAAAATCGCATATAGAGAATATGGGGAACTCCAGCATCTGGATGCCGAAGATCATGAACTAGCACTTGCAGCCATCGATGCAATGTCAGGATCATATGCTCCCTATTCCCATTTCAACGTAGGAGCAGCAGTATTGTTTGAGGACGGAGAGATTGTAAAGGGATCGAATCAGGAAAATGCAGCATATCCTTCGGGGCTTTGCGCCGAAAGAACAGCACTCTTCTATGCCAGCGCTAGCAGGCCTGACAAGGCCATGTCAGCCATCGCGATCGCAGCAGGCCAGAAAGGAGAACTCTGCAAAAGACCGGTCACCCCTTGTGGAGCCTGCCGGCAGGTTATGGCACAGTACCAGACAAAGAGCGGCAGACCGATGAAAGTCATACTCATAGGATCTGACAAAATATGGGTATTTGAGAAAGTGGACGACCTTCTTCCTCTTATATTCGACAGTATATAGGAGATTTTTTTGCGGTTTTGCAAAAAATGTCTACCTTTGCAGCGGGTAAGTCTTACACGACCAGCTCCCTCTGAATTCCCCCAGGGCTTGACCGCAGCAAGGGTAGGAGGTTGTAGCGGTGCGATGTAATACGCTTACCCTTTTTTCGTATATATAGGACATACAATGGAGGAATGGATATGGAGAAGGATGCAATATTCGAGTTGGCGGAGAGGTATGTTACCCATACAGGCAAATCTGTATTTCTGACAGGAAAGGCCGGAACAGGAAAGACCACATTTCTAAAGCATATAACACAGACAACGTCCAAAAGGTTTGTCGTTCTGGCTCCGACAGGAGTAGCGGCCATCAACGCCGGAGGTTCTACCATACACTCCTTCTTTCAACTCCCCTTATGTCCATATCTCCCTGATGTAAAGGAACTTGTAACCGAATATCAGACCCCTGAGCGTTTCCGTAGCCTTCGTAAGGAAAGAATCAGAATCATACGCACTCTGGACCTTCTTATAATCGATGAAATCTCGATGGTAAGAGCCGACCTTCTCGATGCCGTGGACATGACACTGCGCAGATATCGACGGAACGACAGGCCCTTCGGAGGAGTGCAGGTACTTATGATAGGAGACGCCCAGCAACTCTCCCCCGTGGTAAAGGAAAACGAAAGGCAATATATGGCTCAGGTCTATGCATCGCCTTATTTCTTCCATGCCAAAGTCCTTCAGCAACTGGATTATGTAACGATTGAATTGCTGAAGGTACACCGTCAGAAAGACAGGGATTTCCTTGAGATTCTGAATGCAGTACGTGAAAACCGCATATCGGAGAAGATTCTTCAGACCCTGAATTCCCGAGTACACTCATATGACGACGACGGAGACACAATACGTCTGACGACACATAATTCACAGGCAGAATCCGTCAACCAGAGGAAACTAGAAATGCTTCCTGGCGAAGCAATAATGTTCGAAGCGGAAACAGAAGGAGAATTTCCGGAAAACAGTTATCCTGCCGACTATGTCCTGTCTCTGAAGAAAGGAGCCCAGGTAATGTTCATAAGGAATGATCCTGAGGGTGAATACTACAACGGAAAGATAGGAAAGGTAGAGGAAATCGATAGTTCAGGATCGATTCTGGTCTCGGACAAGGAAGGGCATATGATAAATGTGACTCCGACAGAATGGGAAAACATACAATACGAGATTGACGGTCAGACCGGGGAGATCATGCCATGCATAATCGGTAAATTCCGGCAGATTCCCCTGAAGGTGGCATGGGCGATAACAATTCATAAAAGTCAAGGCCTCACATTCGACCGTGTAATGATCGATGCAGGAGCAGCATTTGCATTCGGTCAGGTGTATGTGGCACTCTCGCGTTGCAGAAGTCTGGATGGCATATCTCTGGATTCTCCTATAAGTTATTCTGCCATATGCTCGGACCGTCATGTTGCAGATTTCAACTCAGGAATTCCGGACATCAGCAATGTCGGAGCAAAATTGGAATCAGAAGAAAAAACTTATGTGTTCGACACACTTAGGAAAATCTTCGACCTTGAAGAAATATCCAGAACATTGGGATGGTTCAGAAAGACGTGGCGTGGCACTCTTGAAGATATCTATACTTCTGAATATCAAGGCCTGACATCAAGAATCGACAAGATAGACGAATTCAAGGGAACGGCAACAACATTCAGACGCCAACTTGATAAGATTGAAGCGGCAAGACTTCCCGACGATTCCTTCCTGAAAGAAAGATTGTCAAAGGCCGCAGCGTATTTCCTTCCGGGTCTGGAAGATATAAGAAACTTCTGCCAGATCTGCTCAGAACTGGAGGTGGACAACAAGGAGACCAAGAAACGTATAAAAGAGGCTTCTGACGAACTCTTGACCATACTTGAAATAACCTGCCGCACGCTTCAGATGATTTCAGGTGAGGGATTCTCCATCGACGGATACAACCGGATCAGAACAGAATGTCTTCTTGAAGACAGGAACAGTCCCAAAGCCAGAAAACTGAAAAAGATAACACGTGCCCCTGGAGAGGGTAGCATCGTGAATGAAGAACTAAGGGAGAGACTTCAGGCATGGAGGGCGGAAAGGTTCAAGCAGGATAATGTACCTGCCTACACCATCATGCACCAAAGCACATTGATGGAAATAGCCACCTTCATACCTCAAACCAAACGTGAACTTCTTGCCATCAAGGGATTCGGAGAAGCAAAGTTCAAGAAATATGGAGAAGAAATCCTAAAAATAACTTCCGGTTACTCTTCCTCGGTATAGAACTTTATCACACGCGCAATCGCTCTCTGACATACAGGACAGAAGCCTTCTGCCGCATTTGTCTTCATGCGGCAGTCAGGGAAGGGGCGATACACACCTTTTGACTGGTATCCGGCACCCTCGTACACACCTATCATCGATTCCATGGATTCTCCTTCATGGAATCTGGTCCATATGTTACCTTCCACAGGAGCGGTAGGTATACCTATGACCTTTGGAAGCATATCGTCCCACTTCGATTCGAAGTCATATAGAGTAGTGATGTTCTGCTCCCACGGCTCGCAGTCCGGATAATAATACTCCACAAACTGGTCGTCGTAATAGTATTCGTCAGCAAGTCCACCGAAACTGTGTCCAAACTCATGGACTACGACTGGCTTGAAAGCCTCATGACCGGCAGTGGTAAGTGTATAAGAATTGAATATGCCACCACCTCCGTAAGTGTCGGTATTGGCAAGAATCACGATATGTTCGTAAGGGATTCCACAAAGTCTGTCATGCATCTGACGGATACGAAGGGTCGTCAGATAACGGTCCATATAGAAAGTATTGAAATGCGAACCCAACGCCGTATTTTTCCACAATCCTTCACCAGGTACACTCACACCGCTGTCTTCTGAAGGAAGAGCAACTGCCACGAAATTGAAACGAGTCTTGTACTCATCGAAGGGTTTATGTGCAAGTATAGCCTCCATGGCTTCCAGAGCATCTTTATAGAATTTTCCCGATTCGTCTGCAGAATATCCTTCCGCCACAATGGCCACATCTATACATTCTTCAACATTTCCGCTCTTAAGAAGATACTTGTGAGGGGCAGGTTGAGAATCTATACGACGTATCAGAATATCGGAAGGATCGACGACATGAGACAAGGACGCTGACACACCTCCACGGAAGTCATATAACTCTACCCGTACGACAGACTGTCCCTCAGGCATAGGAAGAAGGAAGACATTTTCAAAGGACCTGCGTACACGGGTCGCTTCTTCAGTTGTCTGCCATTCCTGAAAAAGAGTCGAAAAACTCTGACGATAAAGAATTTCTCCTGTCTTTGCATCGGCAAGACTTATCTGACCGTTACCTCTTAGAGGGGCCTTGTCAAGATTTACTCTACGACCAGCCCATCCATCGAAGCAGGACATCTCATCAAGTGATATTTCCTGCGCCTTATCCGTACCGGAGAAAATATAATCTATACGAAGGGTCCTGTCCTGAGCATACGAGACACAGAAGACACAGACGCTTATAATACAAGTTATCAGTCTTTTCATATAAACAAGTCCATTAAAGATCAGACCTTCGCAGCACAGTTGATGCCGTCGAGGGCAGAAGACACAATACCTCCGGCATATCCGGCACCTTCGCCACATGGGTAAAGTCCTGCCACCTGAGTATGTTCCAAAGTCTCAGGATCGCGTGGAATACGGACAGGAGAGGAAGTGCGGGATTCCACACCCAGAAGCAGCGCATCATTGGTGTAGTATCCGTGCATCTTCTTGTTGCCTATCTGAGGGAAGGCATACTTCAGTCTCAGAGACACATGTTCCGGCAGGAGTTCATGGAGAGGTGCATTGGCCGCACCTGGATGATAGGATGTCTGAGGGAGTCCTGTAGAGGGAATCCTGCGGCAGAAATCCATCATCCTCTGAGCCGGAGCCTTCAACGATCCGGTATACTCGAACATCTTTCTTTCCACATCCTTCTGGAACTGGAGCAAGGCAAGAGGACCATGCTGGGCATATTCCGGGAAGTCCTCAGGTTCGATCTGCACCACCACTCCGGAATTGGCCCACTTCGAGTTACGTGCGGAATTCGACATTCCGTTAAGTACGAGTTCCCCTTCGCCAGTTGCGGCAGGAACAAGTATGCCTCCCGGGCACATGCAGAAAGAGAACACTCCCCTTCCCTCGATCTGGGTCACAAACGAATATTCTGCTGTAGGCATATAAGGCTGGTACTTGCCATGATACTGTATCTTGTTGATCAGAGACTGGGGATGTTCCACACGTACACCCAGAGCGAATCCCTTTGCCTGAATCTCCCAACCCTTACGGTCAAACATTTCATATATGTCCCTGGCAGAATGACCTGTAGCAAGGATGACTTTACGTGATTGCCATGTCGTTCCACCTGCCACCACATCAAACAGACCGTCCGGCCGCTTCGCTATATCAGTCACACGGGAGTCAAAGTGATATTCTCCGCCATGCTCGATTATGCATTTACGTATATTTTCCACGACAACAGGAAGTTTGTCGCTGCCGATATGAGGGTGGGCATCGATAAGGATGGAAGGATCGGCTCCGAAACGCACCAACTGATGAAGAACCTCACGGATGTCTCCTCGCTTTGAAGAACGGGTATAGAGTTTTCCATCCGAGAATGTACCTGCACCACCTTCTCCAAAACAGTAATTGGAATCCGGATTCACAACCCCCTCCTTGGATAGTTTGGCCATATCGAATTTACGGGCATGAACATCCTTTCCTCTTTCCAATATCACAGGCTTCAAGCCACGCATAAGGAGCCTGAGAGCGGCAAACATTCCAGCCGGACCGGCACCGATGATTATCACAGGCTCGGCCTGCGAAACATCCTTATACTCTTCAAGGACATATTCAGGCATGACTTCGTCCGGTTTGTAGACTTCGATTCTATAACGGTAAAGTATATCGTTACGGGCGTCTATGGAACGGCGCATTATGCGGTACCTGACCTGGGTCTTTGCCTTAGGAGACATTCCCAAAGCCTTTATGGCAGCAACCTGGATCTCATCCTCAGAGAGTTCCTTGCCAAGTTTACAGGTTATTTCTATTTCTTTCATCTTTTCTCCAATATAAAGGTCCTTCGCTACGCTCGGGACAAAAGGTCATTAGAATTCGGCAAGCCTGCTGACAGGAGCGACATCAAGAGACGAACGTTCTCCGTTCTGATAATGGAACCATCCTGCTATCGCTATCATCGCCGCATTGTCCGTCGTGAACTTGAATTCAGGAAGGAAGGTTGTCCATCCCCTTTTACGGCCTTCCTCCTCTATACGGGCACGAAGGCCACTGTTGGCAGAGACTCCTCCCCCTATGGTAATCTGTCTTATCCCGGTCTGCTTGGCCGCCTTTATAAGTTTATCCATCAATATGTCTATCAAGGCCTTCTGGAAACTTGCACATATGTCGGCCTTGTTCTTCTCCATGAACTCAGGGTCAAGAGCCATCTGGTCACGGACAAAATACAGAAGAGATGTCTTGATTCCGCTGAAACTGTAATCCAGTCCAGGAATATGAGGCTTGGAGAATCTGTACTTCAACGGATCTCCTTCCTTGGCAAGTCTGTCGACAATAGGCCCGCCAGGATATCCGAGTCCCATCATCTTGGAACATTTGTCAAACGCTTCTCCTACAGCATCGTCTATTGTCTGACCCAGTATTTCGTATTCCAAAGGACTGTTCACACGCACAATCTGAGAATTACCACCGGAAACAAGAAGACATAAATAAGGGAACTCCGGCTGACGGTTATCCTGCCCCTGCTGCTTGATGAAATTTGCAAGTATATGTCCCTGAAGATGATTTACCTCCACCAGAGGTTTGTTCAACGACATTGCCAGTCCTTTTGCAAAGGAAGTACCGACCAGAAGTGATCCCAGAAGTCCCGGGCCACGGGTAAAGGCGATGGCAGTTATATCTTCTGCACTTATTCCTGCACGCGTAATGGCCTCACTCACAACAGGTACTATATTGACCTGATGGGCTCTTGAAGCAAGTTCGGGTATGACCCCGCCATAAGCCTTATGTACATCCTGACTAGCCAGGACATTAGACAACAGATAACCGTCCTTTATCACTGCTGCAGAGGTATCGTCACAGGACGATTCTATTCCCAGAATTATATCCGCCATAATATTTTTCACTATTAACAAGATTGCTACAGACCGTTGAACTCCGCAACGGTCGAGGCATATTTTATGCTTTCATTACAGGCAACAAAAATACGGAATTTCTCCGATATTTTTACTATTTTTGCAAGTTGGACATCAAAAAGAAGAAAGGTCATTAAAAGAGCAATAAAAATACTCTGGCGTATCGCCGTAGCGACGTCCTGCATCCTCTTTGCGCTTGCACTGGTAATCCAGATTCCGCAGGTGCAGACCTATGTTGCTGACAAGGTCGTAAACGCACTTTCCGAGAAATTGGACGGCGACATTTCATTTGAGAAAATCCATCTGAAACCTTTTACGACCCTGGTCCTCAAGAATGTCACCATCGTAGACAGAAATCCCGTAACCGATACGGTAGATTCAACAAGCGTAGTGGTGGACACTTTCTTCAGGGCCGAATATATAATCGCAAAATTTTCACTTGACGGACTTGCCGATTATGAGGGCATACATTTGGACAAGGCATTCATAAACAATGCACAGATGAACCTTGTAATCGAGAACAAGCCGGATAACGGAGACGGAGACATAACCACAGACAACCTCTCACGCATATTCCGCATCAAAGATCCAGATGGGTCACAAAAAAGCGAAAAGGAGATCTTCCATATCAGGAAGGTTGAAATAAGGAACATGGGCTTCGCAATGAAGAACTACGAGTACGACAGGCCCATCTATACTGAGGGAGGTATTGACTGGAACGATCTGGATGTCAAGGATATAAATCTCAATGCCAGTCAACTTATGTTCAAGGCCGGCATAATGTCCGGAGACCTGCTGTCTCTGAACTTCCGCGAGAAAAGCGGATATTCTGTCGAAAATCTCACAGGAACAGCCAAAGTAGGAAGAGGAAAGACGATTGTAGAGGACCTGCATATTGACGACCCCTGGTCAGATGTCCGCCTGCCGCTTTTCATGATGAGTTATGAAAACATACTGGCCTTCAATGACTTCATCGCACTCGTCAAACTGGACGGCAACATCGCGGAAAGCCATCTCGACTTCCGCACACTCTCGTATTTTGCTCCGGAACTGAAGGGAAACAATCTGCAGGCCAAGGTATCCGGCAACATGTCCGGCTACATCGATGATTTCACATTCTCAGACATAAGAATAAATTCCACTGCAGGGGGATTCAGGGGAAAAGCGTCAGGAAGGTTGAAAGGTCTTCCTGAAATTGAAGACACCTATCTGGAAGCAAGACTGGATGATTTCACATTCACAACCAGAGGACTTGACAGATTCATATCCGAATGGATGGGAGGAAAATCTTTGGACCTCGACAAGTTTGCTGAAGACACAAGGTTCGCTCTCAAGGCACGAGGTTCCGGAATGATGAACGCGCTCAACATAGATGCAGCGGTCACCTCCTCCATAGGAAATGCAGATGCGGATGTCAGGATAGCCAATATGGTGAGCAGGAACAGACAGATAGGAATATCCGGAACAGTACATACGAAAGATCTGGATATCGGCAAGATCATAGGAGAGGAAATCCTAGGTCCTGCCACATTGAGAACTGTCCTGAGCGCAAAGATAGGACATGATGACATCCCGACAGAAGTAAAGATCGATACTCTGAAGATCGACAGGCTGCATGCCAACGGATACGACTACAGGGATATCATAGCATTAGGAAACTTATCCGCCAACGGCTTTGACGGCAGTATCGCATGTCATGATCCGAACCTCAATTTCCTCCTGCAGGGAGCATTCGCTCTTTCTCCAAAGACACATAATGCAAGATATAAGTTCTTCACAAACATAGGACATGCAGACCTCAATGCAATAAATCTGGACAAGAGAGGCATATCCCGCATAAGCCTAAGGGCAAGTGCTGACTTTACCAGAACAAACATCGGAGATGTACGCGGAAAGATCGATATCGGAGACGTGATCCTGCAAAACAGCATGGGAACACATGAAGTGGGAAACATAAGCCTTGATTCATACAACAACGAAAGCACATACAGAATACGACTTGCATCAAAGTTTGCAGATGGAATCTATTCAGGAAGCGCCCCTGTCACAACATTCATAAAGGATCTCAAGGATATAACCTTGAAGAAGGAAATACCGGCCCTATTTGCAGATTCTGCATATGTATGGAAAGGTAATACTTACGAACTCAATTTCCGGTTCCATAATTCCATGGACCTCTTGAGTTTCGTAATGCCTGGCCTGTACATTGACGAAGGTACAGAATTGAAAGCCACTGTGGACCGCAATGGAACATTTCTGGCTGCATTGAATTCAAACAGACTGGCATTCAAGACAAATTATCTCAGAAACATAAGCGCATCCTTCGGAAATGAAGATGATGCATTGGACGGGGCAATCACATGTTCTGAAATAAAGATAGAGGCCTTGACACTCAAGGAGAGCCACCTGGATCTTCACGGAGCAGACAATCATGTCGGTCTTAAATTTGACTACACAAATGACCAGAGACATGCAAATACCGGTGAACTGATCTTGCACGGATCATTTGCAAGAGACCCGAACGGACTTGAGATAGGTCTCGAAGTGCTGCCGTCATCCCTGTTCATCAACTCCAAGGAATGGAATTTCCAGCCTTCAAAACTTGTCATGAGAGGAGATGAAATAGATGTAAATACCTTTGCCATAACATCCGGAGATGAAAGAATCAGTATCGCAGGCAAGGTCTCAAAAGAAAATGCAGACACTCTCAACCTCAATCTTGAAAGGTTCGACATATCCATCGCCAACGACATAATCCGTAGAAATATGGGAATCCGAGGCTTGGCCACGGGTGGAGTACAGGTAACATCGCCATGGCGCGAAAAAGGTATCCTGATAGACATGATATGCGACTCCACCTATTTTGCAGATACACCTATCGGAACGCTCAACATAGGAAGCAGATGGGATGAGGACAACGATAATTTCGAAATCCTCGTCAGAAACGAACTTGAAAACAGGAACAACATCAATGCTTACGGTACCTTCAAGCCGGACATCGGCATACTGGATATGAGCGCAGATCTGGACATGTTCAACATAAGTTATGCACAACCGGTTCTCACTGATGTATTCAGCGAGATGGCTGGACATATATCCGGACGTATTGATGTCAACGGTCCACTTTCAAATCTGAATATAGCAAGCCGCGGCACACGTCTCGACAATGGTCTTCTCAAGGTAGCATATACAAATGTACCATATCACGTAGAGGGTAAGTTCCACCTCGATGAGACCGGAGCATATTTTGATGAAATGAGCCTACGTGATGGCTACACCGGAACCGGCACAGTGAGCGGAAGCATCAACTGGGATCATTTCCGCGACATGAGATTCAATACCGACATCAACATCAACGGTATGGAAGGAATCAACATCACGGAAGAGGGCGAAGACGGATTCTATGGAAGAGTCTTCGGAACCGGAAACGTAAGCATTACAGGTCCTATGAACTCTATCGTTCTTTCTGTAGATGCCGTGACTGCAGGAGCGGGACAACTTCACATTCCTTTAAGTACCGCAGCGACCGGAAAGGTAACAAATCTATTGAAGTTCAAGGAAGTCGAAAGGACTGAAAAGATCGACCCATACGAGGCCATGATGGTCAAGATCGACAACAATGAGAATAAAGAAAGCGACCTCACCGTAAAGTTGAGGGTCAACGTCGGACCAGAAATAGAAGCATTCATAGAAATAGACAAATCCAGCGGAAACGTTCTTTCCGGACACGGAAGCGGAATAATAGACCTTGAAGTCGGAACAGATATCTTCAACATCAACGGCGACTACATCCTTAACGGAGGAAATTACAAGTTCGTCGCATTGGGACTTGTAGGACGAGACTTCCAGATCAAGGACGGAAGTTCCATAAGATTCAATGGAGATATAATGAACAGTACACTGGACATCAATGCTACATACAGGACTAAAGCCTCCCTCTCGACATTGATTTCTGACGATGAGTCCGTATCAAACAAGAGAAATGTAGACTGCGGCATCGGTATCACCGGCAGATTGAGCAATCCGGAACTCGCATTCTCGATCGACATACCGGATCTGAATCCTATGATAAAATCCAGAGTAGAAAGCGCATTGAGTACAGACGACAAGGTCCAGAAGCAGTTCCTTTCTCTCATATTGTCAAACAGTTTCCTTCCTGACGAGCAATCAGGTATCGTAAACAACACCACACTGCTTTATTCAAATGTTACGGAAGCACTGGCAAACCAATTGAACAACATATTCCACAAATTGGATATTCCTCTTGACCTTGGACTGAACTATCAGCCTAATGAAAGCGGAAACGACTTGTTTGACGTCGCTGTATCCACACAACTGTTCAACAACAGGGTCGTCGTGAACGGAAACATAGGCAACAAGCAATATTCGACCTCCGGTTCACAGAACGATGTTGTCGGCGACCTTGATATCGAAATCAAACTCAACAGGTCCGGAGCATTCCGACTGAACCTTTTCTCACATTCGGCAGACCAGTTCTCCAACTATCTGGACAATTCACAGAGAAATGGTGTCGGTCTCATGTATCAGACAGAGTTCAACTCACTCGGGCGATTCATCAGGAACATATTTACCAGAAAGTCCAAGAGGCAGGAAGCAAAGATGCAGGAAGAACAGGCTATGATACAGGGCGAAAAGGTCAATATAAAGATCGAATAAATTTATGGAAAACAAGAAAGGCAGATTACACCTCATACCGTCTCCCCTTGGAGAAAACGACCCTTCGGAGGTAATTCCTCTCCCGGTTCTGGAATCACTTAAAGACTTCCGAACTTTTGTCGTAGAAGAAATCAGAACAGCCAGACGCTACCTTTCAAAGGCAGGCCTGAAAGGACATATCGGGGAACTTCAGTTCTACGAACTAAACGAACACACTGACCCGGCAACCATTGAAGGCTATCTTCGTCTGTTTGACGGAGGTAATGACGTGGCTCTCATCTCTGAGGCAGGTCTTCCGGCAGTAGCAGATCCAGGAGCCCAACTGGTTGCACTCGCCCACCGTCACGGGATCGAGGTGGTCCCTGCAGTAGGTCCGTCTTCACTGATGCTTGCCCTCATGGCATCAGGTCTCAACGGCCAGTCATTCGCTTTCTGTGGATACATTCCGGCAAAGACCGACGAGAGAAGAAGCAGACTTAAGACCTTGGAAAAAGTATCTGCCCAACTCAAGCAGACTCAGATACTCATCGAGACACCTTACAGAAACGATTCGCTCTTCTCAGATATTCTCTCGGTGTGCGGAGCATCGACAAAGGTATGTATTGCGGCAAACATCACAATGCCGGATGCATATATCATGACCAAGAAGGTATCGGAATGGAAGAAGGAAGGACTTACAATAGGCAAGAGACCTTGCGTATTCTTAATTTTGGCATAATGGATAAAATAGGGATAATCGAACTTGAAGGAATGGAATTCAAGGCCTACCACGGATGCCTTGAACAGGAGAAAGTGCGTGGAAATCAATTTATTGTGGATTTCCGCGGAGAACTGGACCTTTACGCCGCTGCAGAAAGTGACAATCTGGGAGACACATTGAATTATGGCGAAATTTATGAGATTGTAGCAGACGAGATGTCGATTCCGTCAGAACTTCTGGAAAATGTCGCAGGACGCATAGTCAAGGCTATTGAGGCGCGTTTTCCGGAATTGGTTTCGTTTTCGGTCAGGGTTTCCAAGAAAAGACCTCCTGTGAACGGAGTGGCACAGTGGTCCAGAGTAACTTTGTTTCATGGAAGATAATGAGAATTTCATTTATTACATTGGGGTGTAAGTTGAATTACGCCGAGACATCAACATATGAGAGGGCCCTTCTCAAGGAAGGGCTGGAGGCTGTGCCATGGAGCAAGGGCGCAGACATATTTCTTGTAAATACATGTACGGTAACTGAACACTCAGACAAGAAGAGTCGTAACATAATCAGGAAACTGCACAGACAGAATCCCGAGGCACTGATCTATGTGACAGGATGTTATGCACAGTTGAAGAAGGAGGAAATCGAGGCCATAGAAGGAGTGACTGCTGTATTCGGAGCCACAGAAAAGAGTCTTATTGTTCCAACCATACTGGCAAAGATACAAGATCGCGAGTTTTGCGAGCGCGATATGGGCACATTCTTCCCTGCATATTCCAGTGGAGAAAGGACAAGGTCGTTCCTTAAGGTACAGGACGGATGCGACTACAAATGTCACTACTGCACAGTACCATATGCTCGCGGCGAAAGCCGTAATATTCCGATCGGCGAGATAATACCACAGGCAGAGGCAATAGCCGATGAAGGAATAAAGGAAATCGTTCTGACAGGAGTAAACACCGGCGATTTCGGCAAATCGACAGGAGAGACCTTCTTCGACCTCATCAGGCAGTTGAATGAGGTGGAAGGCATCGAAAGATACAGGATATCATCCATTGAACCGAATCTTCTTACTGAAGAGATGATAGACTGGATCACGTCAGGAACCAAGTTCCTCCCCCACTACCACATACCTCTGCAATCCGGATGTGACACCATCCTTCGGGAAATGGGACGACGTTATGACACTGCGGCATTCGCTCATAAGATACAGTATATCAGGGAGCGTTCGGAGGTTCCCGGAGGACCGAAGGTATTCTTCGGAATCGACGTCATTGTAGGATTTCCTGGAGAAACGGATGAACTTTTCATGGAAACATACACCTTCCTTCGCGACGTAGTCCGTCCAGCATTCATACATATATTCCCATACTCGCGTAGGGCTGGTACTCCTGCTGCAATAAGGAAGGATCAGGTGCAGGATTGTGTAAAGACCAAGAGGGTGCAGATGCTGGAGGCTCTTTGCGAGGAACTGCACAAAGAATTCATCGAGGCAAACAAGGGCGTTGCAGAGAAGGTGTTGTTTGAAAGCACGGACAAAAAGGGTATGATGGAAGGATATACCGGCAATTATATAAGGGTATCCAGAAAATTCGATCCGGATCTGATCGGAAAGATCGTTGATGTCGTATTATGAAAGCAAGATTGACATTTCTGGGAACGGGAACATCGCAAGGAGTGCCTATGATAGGTTGCGGCTGTGAGGTATGCCGCAGCAAAGATTCGCGTGACAAGAGGTTGCGCGCAAGCGTTCTTGTTGATTATGAAGGGCTTCGCATACTGGTGGATGCCGGTCCGGATTTCAGACAGCAGATGCTGCGGGAAGGAGTATCTCATGTGGATGCCATCCTTCTGACCCATAATCACAAGGACCACACAGGAGGTCTGGATGACATACGTGCCTTCAACTATCTCGAAAAGAAAGCCTCTGAAATCTACTGCGAGAAATATGTGGAAGACTCCTTGAGGATGGAATATGGCTATGCCTTCGCTGAGAAGAAGTATCCCGGAGCACCGGAATGGCATGTCCACAATATAGACTCCAAACCATTCACTATCCATGCAGGTGGGCCGTACGAAGTGCTGACATGGGAACATGGAAAGGGGTACATCCGCTCAATGGCAGGACACGATGACCCAGTCAGGTCTGTAAAGATCATACCGATAAGAGGCATGCACTATAAACTGCCGGTACTGGGCTTCCGTTTCGGAAACATAGCATACTGCACGGATATGAACCATATACCTGAAGAAGAGTTCGAAAAACTACGCGGCCTTGACCACTTCATCATCAACTGCGTAAAATACGGAAAACATATCTCGCACTATTCCCTTGAAGAGGCTGTGGAAGTTGCTCAGAAAGTAGGAGCAAAGCACTCATGGCTCACTCATCTCTCCCATCAACTGCCGACTTACAACGAACTCGCAGCAGAACTCCCTTCTGGAATCCTTCCGGCCTACGATGGTCTTATATTGGAATGACAGACAGGATAACTCCGAAACAATTTAGTAAAACTCCTAAAATAATTAGGAGTTTTATTTTTTATCATTATATTTGCATTGGAAAAATCCACCACTATGAAACTGACAGTAAAAGAAGAAGAGATAATGACGATTTTCTGGGAACATGGAGAGATGTTCATCAGAGACATTCTGCAATATATTCCGGAGCCAAAACCAAGTTACAATACGGTAGCGACACAGGTCAAGTTCCTGGAAGACAAAGGATTCCTCACAAGAAAGCCGATAGCAAACACATTCCTCTATGTCCCTGCAATCTCCGAAAAGGAGTACAGCGGACAGACGATAGGAAATGTCGTGAAGCAATACTATAACAACTCCTACGCAAGCGTTGTATCGCAGTTCGTGGAAGAAGATAAGATGGATCTTGAAGAACTGAAATCACTGATAGCAGAAATAGAGAAACGCCGAAAATAAGAAAGCCATGACAGGACTTATATTATACATAATAGAAAGTACTCTGTACCTTTCGGTATTCTATGCATTCTTCATGCTCGTCATGAGGAAGACAACATTCATAAGACTGAACAGGATATCTTTCATTGCAGGCTCACTCATCTGCATGATACTTCCATTCGTAAAGATCGACATGCCGGAAAATGTAACGGAAAACAGACTCATGGTCGTGATAGAAAAGACCCTGACTCAAAACGAGACATCCGAATCCGCAATACTGACAGAAGAGGTGATTTCGGCAGAGAGCGAAAAAAGCGAAAGGGACATCCCGTTCTTGGAAATCATATTCATTACCGGAGCGGCTATTTCATTCCTCTTTACTTCAAGGTCATACCTGCTCATGAGAAGAATGATAAAGTCAGTCAAGCCGACATCTTTCGAAGGAGTACAGGTCAGGATAATTGATGCGGAAATCCCGTCATTCAGTTGGTGCCGGCACATTGTAATAAGTCGAAAGGACCTGGAAGAAAATCCTGCCATCCTCACACATGAACAGATGCATGTAAAGTGCGGACATTCCATTGACTTGATGATATATGCCGTCATCACCACCTTGCACTGGTTCAACCCGTTCATATGGATTGCAAGAACGGAACTGAAGATGCTACATGAATATGAAGCAGACAATCTTACAATAAACAAAGGCATCGATGCAACTCAATATCAACTCCTTCTCGTGAAGAAAGCCGTGGGAGCAAAACGCTTCCAACTGGCCAACGGCTTCAATCACTCGAAACTTAAAAACCGTATTACCATGATGCACAAGAACAAGACAAACAGATGGATGAGGCTCGCTTACATACTTTGCGTTCCTGTCCTTATAGGCACGATGTGCCTGTGCTCATCCCCAAAAGACTCTTCAAAGAAGATCAGGAACCTCACGGTCACAATCTCTTCGCACCTTGAGAAAGAGGGCATGACCTTGAGCAACTTCACATTGAATGAACTTGATGAGGCAATCCTGAACTGTGGAATAGACCCTGAATTCATCTCAGTACAGGTTGCGCCAGGAAAAGGTTGCAAAGACGAAGATTTCAAAGCAGTAACAGAACGTCTCCAGGAACTTGACAACAGGATGTCCCCATCTCCAACGCAGGATGAAAAACCACTACCTTTCAACGAAGTGGATGTTACCCCTTCTTTCCAGGGAGGAGATGCAAACCAGTTCTCGAAATGGGTAAACATCAATCTGACATACCCTGATGAAGCAAAAGAGAAAGGGCTCCAAGGAAGAATGACACTGACATTCACAATCACCAAGACAGGAAAGATAAGCGATGTGAAGGTCGTCAGGGGTATAGATCCTATTCTTGATAATGAGGTTATCAGAGTACTGTCATCATCACCTGACTGGACACCTGGTTATAAGGATGGAAAGCCTGTCCCTGTGACATTCATATTCCCGGTAATATTCAAACTCTGACAAAAGCAATGAAACCGATATTCGCCATTACACTTGCTCTATTCTTCAGTACTCTGAATCTCAACGCACAGGAGAGGCTCCAGAAGGCACTGGAGACATATGACTACGGCATGGCCGTACATGTCATAGACAGTCTGATGGCGAGCGAAAATGCCGACAGCATCGGTCTGGCCCTTCAGAAGGCACGGTGCCTGAAAAAAATGTACCGTGCCGACGAGGCCGCCGGAGTATTGGCGGAGGTCCTGCACCTTGATCAGTTCAACATCGAACTGATGGCAGAACTTGCAGAATGCCACATGCAGGCGGGCAATGCCGAAGAAGCATTCAACTTATATTCATTGTTGTCAGGAATGCAACCCGACAATGTATATTTCAAGATATGCAAGGCAAGGATACTATATCGTGAAAAACAATACAAGGAGAGCATAGCAGCCTGTAAGGCAATAATCATTCAGGACAGCATACCTGATATCCTGTCGTTGACTGCTGACGCATATAAGAATACAGGTGTCGCTGATTCTGCACTGGTATACTACGATCATGTACTCCGCATGAAACCATATCACGTTCAGACGCTAAGCAAAAAGGCCGATATACTGCTATCGGCAAAGCAGTATCTGCCAGTCATTGACATGAGCCGGGAATATCTGAAAAATGATCCGGACAATATGACCATGCTTCCTATTTATGGACTTGCTCTTCATCTTCAAGGTAGTTATACGCTTTCTATCGAACAATTTGAGCATCTGCTCAAACTAGGTGACGATTCATATGCCATCCATTATTACCTGGGACTGAATCATTATATGATGGATAACTGGCCTCGCGCAATCCCTGAATTTGAAAAGGCCTATCAGATCGACTCATCAGACGTGACACTCGTATATCAGTTAGCAAACGCAAAGAGTCATATGGTTATATTCAGAGGACTTGAATCAAAAAACGCAGGTCTTGATCCTGAGTCGGAAAGACTTTATGCCAAGGCCTTGGATATGCTGAAGCCGAACCCCACAATGATGCACAATATCTACGGCAGCATGGCAATGGCAAGACACCGCATCGAGGACTATAAAGAGGCTATAAAATATTACGAACTCAGTTACAGGTACAATCCTAAAAACATTTCAGCCCTGTCTTCTATCGGATACTGCTACGAACGTATGAAAGAATATAAGAAGGCTCTAGAATATTATGAGGAATACTTGAAACGAGGCAAGCCCGGAACCTCCGGATATAAGTTCGTTGAAGAAAGCATAGCCTACGTCAAGCAGGAACTCTTCATGGAAGAGACCTTATGATTCAGGTGGAGGGACTGTACCAAGATCGATGAGACAACGGAGCACATCAGTCCATATCGATGCTGACGAAGAAGCAGGCATACCGAATCGTCGTGCCACGTCTTCAAGGACATAATGTCCTGACATTTCATTATTTATGAATCCGGTCATTTCTGTGGCGGTATCTTCTGACCCCGTTCTATGCTTTTCCGTCGACATCTTTCGGGCGTTGCGACAGACATCGCAGGTACCGCAATCCTTACTATCATCCTGTCCGAAATACTCCAGCAGGTATGAACTTCTGCATATATCCTCCTCACTGATGTAATCTATCATCTTCTGCATCCTAGCGAGAGCGGAATCCTTCAGAAGTGCATATCTTTCAGGATCGAGGTTCACGTTTTTCGGACGCAGACGCTCATGATGGAGGAAAAGAACAGTCGCATGGTCGCACGGGATATACTTTATGACGTGCTCAAGAGAGAGTCTGTACAGAATCTGGCGCAGAGCCGGTACCTGCACTTCCAGAAGTCCTGCCACATAGTCCTCATCAATCGGTACCGGAAAAGAGAAAACTCCCGTATATCGCCGCATCAGAATCTCCAGGAGAGAAACCATCTTAGGATCAGGAAAGTCCACATCGTAAAGTTCGTTGCGGCTCACGGATATCTGAACCTTTGTAGAGATATCGACATCCTCTGACATGGTCCAATGTCCTGTCCTTTCGATATATACGATCGAATAATATGCAGTCTGTCTCTGCAGTTTGAAATGTTTGCAGAACTCATCAAGATCGAATTTCAACTGCCGCCCGGCACCGGTATCATAAGGTATGTCAAAGAAAATATGTACCTTGTGATATATATCCTCAATATACTCCAGAGAAGGGAAGGAAACGGAGGCAATCTGCCTTAGACGTCTTGTGTCGGAAGCATTCCAAAGAGTCACTGCAAAACTTCTATTACCGTCGCGTCCTCCCCTGCCAGCCTCTTGAAAATATGCTTCAGGGCTGTCAGGAACATCGAAATGAATCACAAAACGTACATCCGGTTTGTCAATACCCATACCGAATGCATTTGTACAGACCATTACCCTGACTTCGCCGGATTTCCACTTCTCCTGACGGTCGCCTCTGGAATCAGGGCCCAGACCTGCATGATAGAACGATGCTACTATTCCATTAGAGGAAAGGAATGCAGCAAGTTCCTCCGTCTTCTTCCTGCTGCGGACATAGATGATTCCGGTGCCGGGAACACTGCTGCAGATATTGAGCAACTGTCCGAGTTTATCTTCGCACCTGCGGACTATATACGACAGGTTCGGACGCTCGAAGCCACTCTTTATCAAGCATTTCTCCTCAAAGCCAAGACGTTCCATAATATCGTCTGCGACCTGAGGTGTAGCAGTCGCTGTCAATGCTATCACAGGTGCATCCACGACCTCTCTGATCTTACCGATCTGAAGATAGTCCGGGCGGAAATCATAACCCCACTGTGAGATACAATGTGCCTCATCCACTACGATGAAACTGACATTCATCTCCCTAAGATAACTATTGAAAAGAGGAGTTCCCAGACGTTCCGGAGAGACATACAGGAACTTGAAATCTCCGTATGCTGCATTGTTCAGAGTCAGATCGACTTCCCTTCGCCCCATTCCGGCATTCACGCAAAGAGCCTTTATCCCCTTGTCGTTCAGATTCTGAACCTGGTCCTTCATCAAGGCGATAAGCGGAGTGACGACAATCGCGATACCCTCCCTCATCATCGCAGGAACCTGAAAACACACCGACTTTCCACCTCCCGTCGGAAGGATCGCAAGCACATCCTTTCCGTCCAAAGCGGCACGGACGATGTCCTCCTGCATAGGGCGGAATGTTTCATAGCCCCAATATTTCTGCAAGGTTTCTACGGGTGTCATTTTTGTGTCGGCACTTTTAATACAAAAGTAAGAAAATCTTTGATTTTAAGTTTGCCGAATCATAAAAAAAGTTTATTTTTGCATCGCCCGAAATAGGGATAGAAGAAAATTGTTTTAAACCTTAAAATATTTCTACAAAAAATTATGAGCACAATTGATTTGACCAAGTACGGTATTACCGATGTGAAGGAAATCGTTCACAACCCGTCTTATGAGGTTCTCTTCGCTGAGGAGACCAATCCAAACCTCGAGGGATACGAGAAAGGCCAACTTACAGAACTTGACACTGTCAA
>JAZRGY010000073.1:0-32547 GCA_045644485.1 Candidatus Cryptobacteroides sp.
CCTACAAAGAAGGACCGTCGTCAGATGGATGACCTTTGGGATAACTTAAGTTTCGATGTCCCTGATGATATCGCAGAAATGCTTGCTTCAGACTACGACTTTGAAGATTAGCAACATAAAAAAAATACCGGTCTGTCCAGACCGGTATTTTTTTTTAAAATGTGAAGATACTATTTGAAGTATCTGTTGGAAAGTCCCTGGAATCCTGCTCCGTGACGGGCCTCATCCTTGCACATTTCGTGTACAGTGTCGTGGATTGCGTCAAGGTTCTGCTGCTTTGCGAGTGTTGCGATTCTCTTCTTGTCCTCGCAAGCGCCCTGTTCAGCGAGCATTCTCTTTTCTACGTTGGTCTTGGTATCCCATACGCACTCGCCAAGGAGTTCTGCAAACTTCGCTGCATGCTCAGCCTCTTCCCATGCGTACCTCTTGAATGCTTCAGCGATTTCAGGATATCCCTCTCTGTCTGCCTGACGGCTCATTGCAAGATACATTCCAACTTCTCCGCATTCGCCATTGAAGTGGTCACGGAGACCTTTGAGGATTTCCGGATCTACGCCCTGTGCAACTCCGATCTTGTGCTCGTCTGCCCAAGTAAGAGCATCACCGGTCGCTACGATTTCCTCAAACTTTTCAGGACCTACGTGACAAATAGGGCATTCCTGTGGCTTTTCGTTACCTTCGTGGATATATCCACATACCAGACATCTGTACTTCTTTACCATAATTCAATTATTTTATTACGTTCAACTTTTCTTTTTGATTACTCCTCTTCTTCTGTTACTTCTACGAAATCTTCAGGTCCGACGAAGCAGAGTGGACATTCTTCAGGAGCGTTTTCACCTTCATGTATATAGCCGCAAACAAGGCATCTGTATTTCTTTGTCATAATTGTGTATATTAATGTTAATGGTTCTAGTTTTGAAAGATTCTAAATTAAATCTATTGCAAAGGTATGCAAAAAATCCAAATCTCCAAACGTTATGGCTAAAATAAATAAAATTTTTGTAAAAATATTTCATTGTGCCTTACTTTGGCAAGTAATAAGGTTATCTTTGTAGATATGAAACCGTTTTTGAAACAGGTCGCGGACCATTATCATAGTATCGGAGATATTTCGGACAGGTGCTTCATCTTTCCGAACCGACGTTCCATGGTGTTTTTCAGGAAGTATTTTTCCGACGCTGTCGCTTCCGATGTGTCGGCGTTTCCTGTTCTTGCTCCAAGGATGCTTACAATCAATGACTTCTTTGCTGAGGCATCAGGACTGAAGGCGGCAGACCGCATAACACTTCTGCTGGAACTTTATGATTGTTATATGAGACTGAATCCCAAGGCTGAGTCCTTGGATGAATTCATATTCTGGGGTGATGTCATTCTTGGAGACTTTGACGATGTCGACAAGTATCTTGTGGATCCCAGACAGATATTTACGAACATTGCGGATTATAAGCAGATACAGGATACCTTTTCTTACCTTTCTGACCGTCAGAGGGAGGCTCTTGAGGCCTTTGTCGGACATTTCAGGGATGGTGCCGGCAAACTTACAGTCAATCTTGAGAGTGACGACCCGGCAGTCAAGGAAAGGTTTCTCCAGATATGGAATATAATGTATCCGTTATATGAGATGTTCGGGTCGAATCTGCGGGAAAAGGGACTTGCTTATGAGGGCATGATATACAGGAGTCTGGCTTCTCATGCAGAAGGTGGCATTTCTGAAGTGGCGGAGTCGCGGTATGTGTTTGTTGGACTTAATGCCTTGAATGAGTGTGAAAAGAAGGTGCTGAAGATGCTGCAGCAGAAGGGGCGGGCTGAATTTTGCTGGGACTGGTCCGGAAGTATGGTCTCTGATCCTAAGAACCGTGCTTCGTTCTTCATGTCAGACAATGTAAAGGAGTTTCCACAGGCCTTTGATCCAGATTGTGACGGTCTTGCCGTGCCGGAATTCAATGTGTTGAGCGTGCCGTCTTCGTATGGTCAGGTAAAGCATCTGGAAAGTATTCTGGATCAGGTGTCGGATGCTGAAGGAAAGGATACTGCCATAGTTCTTCCTGACGAGACATTGCTGATACCTCTTCTGAATTCTGTTCCGGAATCGGTCAAGGATATAAATGTGACCATGGGTTATCCTCTTTCTGCTAGTGTGCTCTTTGTGCTGATGTCGGATGTGGCCAGGATGCAGATGCATATGCGCAAGAAAGATGATGGATGGTATTTCTATCATAAACATGTGTGGGATATCCTGTCATGCGGACTTCTTGACTGTCGTCAGCGGAGGGATGAAGTAAGAAGCGCAGGTAAATTCTACATACCTCAGGCGGACTTGAACGGACATCCGCTTCTGGACTTAATATTCAGGCCGGTCCTGACGGATCTGTCGTCAAATGATCCTGCTCAGACAGACGCCTTCGCCGGATATCTTCAGGATATCATTTCCGAAGTTGCTTCACGTATGTCTGAGGATGATGGATCTGCAATAGAACTTGAGGCCGCCAAAGCATATTATACATCGGTCAACTCCCTGAGGTCCAGATCTCTCAATATTCTTCCTTCAACGTTTGTGAAACTTCTGGAAACATTGATTTCCGGTTCTTCTGTACCGTTCAAGGGTGAGCCGTTGAAGGGTTTGCAGATCATGGGACCTCTTGAGACACGTGCTTTGGATTTTCGGAATGTGGTGGTGCTGTCCTGCAACGAGGGCATGTTCCCTAGAAAAAGCGTGAGTTCTTCTTTCGTACCTCCCGAGTTGAGAAAGGTGTTCGGCATGCCTACATACGAGTATCAGGACTCGGTATGGGCTTATTATTTCTATCGTATGGTATCCCGGGCGGAAAAGGTGTGGCTTGTGTACGACTCTCGTACAGAGGGACTGAAGAGAGGGGAGGAGAGCAGATATATAAAGCAGTTGAAATATCACTATGGCATACCTCTCAATCTTTATGTTTCTCATTCTGAGTTGACTACGTTTGAACGGAATGACGACCGTGTTGAAAAGTCGGATGAGATAATGGAGGCTCTTGAGTCCATGACTTTTTCCGCTTCTGCAATTCAGAACTATGTGTTCTGTCCGATGAAGTTCTACTATCAGTCAGTGCTTAAGATAAAGAAGGATGAAGAGGTCGCAGAGTCTCTGGATAGTGCCATGATCGGAAATGTCTATCATAATACGATGAGGGCCTTGTATTTCGGGGAAGATGCCATGATGTCGGATCTTCCTTTCGAGAAGATGGACCGTCAGCCGGACAAGGGTATGGATGAAGTCTCTTTGGAATATCTTGAGAAATGGGCTTCTGAAGAGAGACAGGAACTTATAACCGCAAAGGTCGAATCTCTGATGAAGGCGGAACTGAATGTGGATGAAATCAGAGGCCGTGACCTTGTTGTGCGGACTGTGGTCGTCCGGTATGTGCTTGAGACATTGAAGAAGGATATCATGCTTCTGAAGAGGTCAGGAGTAGAGTCTTTCGTTATCATAGGCCTGGAAAAGAAGGTGTTTGCAGATATCTGCGGATGCAGGTTCTTCGGAGTGATGGACAGGATAGACAGTGTCATCCCCGGGACCGTAAGACTGGTGGATTATAAGAGCGGTTCTGACTCTCAGGGAGTATTGTCTGTTACCGATGAGTCGGCGGATGCTATGGTCGAAAAGATATTTGATGAACCGTATCCGTATCGTCGTGATTTCAAGGCAGCCCTTCAGTTCCATATATATGACAGGATGCTGAAGGAGACGGGGATTGCAGAAGAAGGACGTCTGTTCAATTCTCTTTATTCTACGGCAGAGATATTCAAGAATCCTCCGGTCATGTTCCCTGAGTGTGAGCGTTTTAGCCGTTTGATGGATGAGAGACTTGAGGCACTTCTTTCCGAACTGAAGGACAGGAATGTACCGTTCGAGAGGACTAAGGAAGTCGATGCATGCAGATTCTGTGACTTTAAGATGGTATGCGGAAGATAGGAGGTGGAATATGATAAGGATATTGAAGGCTTCTGCCGGTTCGGGTAAGACCTGGAATCTGGCACTGGAATACATAAAGACTTTGCTCAAGGCTCGTGACAGTCATGCATACCGTCATATCCTCGCTGTAACCTTTACCACCAAGGCTACGGACGAGATGAAGGACAGGATACTTGAGAAACTGCACCAACTTTCCACCGATCCGCGCAGTTCTGACTATTACGCCCATCTTGTACCGTCAATATGTCCGGACGAGAATTCTCTCAAGGAAGCATCGGAGACTCTCCTGTGCAATATACTTCACGATTACAGCGCCTTTGCCGTGAGTACGATAGACCGCTTCTTCCAGCAGACCCTCAAGGCCTTTGCGCGGGAGATAGGACATTTTTCCTCATATTCGATAGAACTTGACAAGGCGTCTCTTCTCAAGGAAAGCGTTGACCGTCTTCTCGATTCCCTGACTGATTCCCAGGAGCATTCAAGGTCTTTGGAATGGATGATCCGAAAGACCATGGCTCAGTTGGAGGAGGGAGAAGGCTACAGACTTGACCACACGTTGAGACGGGTGGCGGAGAGGTTTAATTCGGAGGAGTACCGTGTCGCTTTGGAGGCGTCTGGAACGGATGAATCCCTTCTCTATTCAGACGAACGTCTTGATCTTCTTCAGATAAGGTGTGATGAGATCGTGAACCGGTTTGCGGAGGATGTTGATAATGCTGCTGCCGCTATTGTGGATGCGTTCCAGAATGCCGGTCTCGATATGGATGACACATCGGCGCATTTCATGTCAAAAAACATAGTCAAGTTCCTGAATGTCGCTGATATCAGGGCTATACCTGTGCCGACTGAGGCGTTCAGGAGGAAGGCTCTTGATCCGTCATTATGGTTTGCAAAAAAGAACAGGCACCTTGAAAATATGGTCACAGACTCTGTGATATCAGCGGTGGAAGAATTCTTCGATGTGTTTGACAGAGGATACAAGGTCTATAACACTGCCTTGGCTTTAAAGAAGCAGGTGTATGGCTTTGCCGTTGCCAATGATCTGTACCGCCATTTTCAGGAGATTCTCAAGGAGAAGAATGTGCTGACGATCGATCAGACCAATAGCGTGCTGCGAAAGATAATCGATGACGCCGATGCTCCTTTCATATATGAAAAGACAGGTGTGCGATATGAACATTTTCTTCTGGATGAGTTTCAGGATACATCGATGGTGCAGTGGGAGAATTTTCTGCCGCTTCTGAAGAACAGTGTGGCTCAGGGTGCAGGTAATCTTATCGTCGGAGATGTGAAGCAGAGCATCTATCGTTGGAGACAGTCTGACTGGAGTCTTCTTGACCGTCAGGTGCAGGAGGCATTCCCGGACTGCACTGACAAGGATGTATTGGATACGAACTTTCGCAGTTGCAGAGGTATTGTGGATTTCAATAATGCCTATTTCAAGGCTGCTTCCGAGTATCTGGATGACAAATATGGAGATGGAAATACCGTCATCAGTTCCATTTATTCCGATGTAGAGCAGAGGGCTGCAAAGGAAGGTGAGGGAATGGTGGAAGTCATCTTCTGCGAAAATGATATCTTTTATCTGAATATACTGGATGCGGTACGCCGTGCTTTGGAGGCAGGTTACCGTAAGGGAGACATTGCGATTCTGGTCAGGATGAACCAGGAGGGTGCTGATATTGCGAACTATCTGATAGATAATGGTATAAGTGTTTTGTCGGATGATTCCCTTAAGGTCGCTTCGTCACTTACAGTCAGACGTCTTGTTTCCCTTCTTTCCGGTATTGACAATCCGGATGACAGGATGGCATCCTTCCTTGCAGAGACTCTTGGAGTCGAGATTCCGGGAGATTACCATTCTCTTGTGGACCTTTGCGAGAGCCTTCTGCGTTCGCTCAGAGATGCAGATGCCGGGACTTTTGCTGCGGAAACCCTGTATATCCAGTCGTTTATGGACATTGTCCAGGATTTTACGACCTCCAATGGAAACAGCCTGAGAGGATTCCTGAAAAAATGGGCTGATGATAAGTCGAACATAAGTTCTCCTAAGTCTGATGATGCTGTCAGGATCATGACAGTCCACAAGTCCAAGGGTCTTGATTTTCCATACGTGATCTTTCCTTCCCTGGACTCTGTCGGATTTTTTGCTCATGGCACAAGGTGGTCGAAGCCTGATGCGGAGGGTACTGAACTTGAGGATGTTGCCGACGGTGTGTATGATGTGTATCTCTCAGGAAAGAGCGTGGATACTCTTTTCGAAAACAGATACAGAGAAGAGGTGCTCATGCAGTATGTCGATAATATAAACATTCTGTATGTGGCTTTTACCCGCGCAGCCAAGGCTATGACCATATTGTCTTCCATTCCGAGTGGAGAGGGTTTCGCACAATGGACAAGATCCTTTATGGAAGAGAGTGGAACGGAGATGGGATTTGTCGGGACAGGTTCAGAGGAAGAGGGTACTGTGGTTTTCCGAAAGGGTGTCTTTCCGGAGATATCGGCACCTTCCACTTCTTCTGTGGAAAAGATGGTGGCTTCATTCTGTTCATATGAAGGAGAAAGAGGCCGTCTGCGCTTGTCGGAGGATGCGCGTGATTTCTTTTCGGATAATGGCGAAACCGGAATTGCAGCATCGAACAGGATAAGGGGAGTGGTGCTTCATGATGTACTTTCCCGTATCCAGTATCCTTCCGATCTTGAGGATGCTGTGCGTTCCGTGATGCTCGAAGGTAATATGACGGGATATGAGGCCGAGAATGTCACTGTCCTTTTGAAGAACGGTATTGAGGAGGTGTCCGGATACGGCTGGTTCCCGGAATCTGCCGACCGTATTCTTAATGAGGCGGAACTGATTGACTATGATGGGCGTATTTATCGTCCAGACAGGGTCGTGATTGCGGACGGGAAGGTTTCTGTAATAGATTTCAAGTTCGGAGAACATCGTACTGAATATGAGAGACAGGTGCGTAGATATGCGGATATATGGCGCAGGTTGGGATATGCCGATGTTGCAGCGTATTTATGGTATGTCCAGACAGGGGAAGTGATGCGGATACTTTAAAATTTATTATATTTGCATCTTGTCTAAAAGGAAAAATATGGAGAATAAGGATATAGATACTTGTAAGTTACTCTACAATACTGAGAGGGTGAAACTGTATGTGCCTGAATATGGCCGTAATGTGCAGAAGATGGTGGACTATCTGAAGACCATCGAGGACAGGGGAAAGCGTAACGAACAGGCCAGGGCGATAATAAAGGTGATGGAGATTCTTAATCCTTCTGTCCATCTTCAGGATGATTATGAGCATAAACTCTGGGATCATCTTTTCATAATATCCGGATTCGATCTTGATGTCGATGCTCCGTATCCGATGCCCGCTCCGGAAAGTCTGAATGAGCGTCCAGAGGCCATACCGATCAAGAACAAGCCTATAAAGGCCAACCATTACGGACGTAATATCGAGAGCATCATAGACCTGATTGCTGAGAAGGAAGATGGCGAGTCGAAGACAGCCATGATACGCTCTCTTGCAATATACATGAGACAGCAGTATCTGATCTGGAACAAGGATACTGTTTCTGAAGAGACCATATTCCAGGATATAGAGAAACTTTCTGACTACAGGATCAAGGTACCGGAAGGTCTGTCTCTCGGAAGGGTGGACTCTGGTGTCAATTTCGCCCGTCCGGGACTTAATCCTTCAAAATCCGGAAGAAACCAGAACAGACAGAGAAACAATCAGAAGAACTTTAGAAAGAAATAATGAAGAAATTCTTTTCAGACATTGATCCGGACAAGAAGTCCAATATATTGAAGTACACAGGCATTGCGGTGCTTGTGTTTACTTTATTCACCCTTGTTTCTTCGGTGTCGTACCTGTTTACATGGCAGGAAGACCAGAGCCTTTTGTCTCATCCGGAAATGTTGGACAAGTCCGTCGAGGTTGAGAACTGGGGCGGAAAGTTGGGATACAGGTGGAGTCGGTTCCTTGTTTCTGGATGCTTCGGTCTGGGAAGTTTCGCCCTTGTCTTTCTCATGGGCGCTGTTGCATACAGACTTTTCTTTTGGAACAGACATATAGGCCTTTTGAGGACGACTTTCGTTACCGTAAGCGGAACATTCCTTTCCTCTCTCATTTTGTCTTTTATCTCTACAGCAATCGGTCCTGATATAGCCTTTGGAGGAGGATTAGGCGGTGATGCCGGACATGTCGTGGTAGAGTGGCTCTCAAATATGACAGGAACATTGGTTACGGGCCTGATTCTTATTGCATTGGCGGTTGCGTGGCTCCTGCTGTCCAACGGAAGATTTGCCAGATGGTTTGCTTCTGTAGGCGATAGGCAGGTTGCTTCTGAGGAGACTTCGGTACCTGTAGAACAGCCTGATGATTCTGATCCCCTTACTCCTGAAGATATGGCTCCGATAGCGGGACCTGATGAGGGTACCGAGGTACTTCCGGAGACCGACCCGGTCTGTCCGGTAGAAGAACCCATTGACATCCCTGAATCTGAGGATGTTGTTCCTTCGGATCCTATAACTCCTCCTGCTGAGATGGAGGTCATAATGGGAGGAGATTTTACTGAAAAGGTGACTGAAGAACTTCCGCGCATCGATAACAGAGAGGAACTTGAGAGATTCAAATTCCCTCCTCTGGACCTTCTGAAGGATTATGCTGACGGTCAGCATAAGGTAAGTCAGCAGGAACTGGATATAAATAACAACCGTATCCGTGCGACGCTTCAGAATTATAGGATAGAAGTAGACCGCGTTACTGCTGTTGTCGGTCCTACCGTGACCCTTTACAAGGTAGTACCGTCTGCAGGCGTACGAGTGTCCGCGATAGAGAATCTTCATAGGGAGATTGCCATGGCCCTTGGTGCGAGTGGAGTCCGCGTGGTGACTCTTTCGGACTGTGTAGGTATCGAAGTCCCGAACAACACTCCGTCAATCGTGCCTTTGAAATCCATGCTGAATGATGAGTCTTTCCGTAACAGCAAGGCGGAACTCCCGATAGCGATCGGCTATACGATAACTCAGGAGGTGAAGACTTTTGACCTTACCGATGCTCCGCACCTTCTTATAGCAGGTGCTACAAAACAGGGTAAGTCGGTGGGACTGAATGTCATAATATCCTCCCTCCTGTATGCCAAGCATCCTACTGAACTGAAGTTTGTCTTCATCGACCCTAAGATGGTGGAGTTTACTGCATATAATTCTCTTCTGAAGCATTATCTTGCAGTTCTTCCTATGGCCGCAAGCGAAGAAGACGAGCGTGAAAATGCCATCATCAAGCAGCCGAAGCAGGCTGAATCCGTGCTTAACTCGCTCTGTATAGAGATGGATGAACGTTATAAACTTCTTGCTGCTGCAGGAGTCAATGACATCAAACTCTATAATGACAAATACAAGGATCGTCGTCTGCTTCCTACGGAGGGTCACAAGTTCCTTCCGTATCTGGTGGTGGTGATCGATGAGTATGCCGACCTTACCATGACCGGAGGAGCCAATTCGGATGCAAGAAAGTGTGCTAAGAACATCAGTGACTCCATCGTGCGTCTTGCCCAGAAGGGAAGAGCAGCCGGAATACATGTGATAATCGCGACGCAGCGTCCTTCAGTGAATGTGATTACAGGTCTGATAAAGACCAACTTCCCGACCAGAATCGCCTTCAGGGTGGTGTCTGGAGTGGATTCGAGGACTATTCTTGATTCATATGGAGCGGAAAACCTCATCGGTAGAGGTGATATGCTTTATTACGCAGGTGTGGAGATGGAACGAGTTCAGTGTGCTCTTGTAAGCATGGCTGAGATCAATAAGATAACCAAGTTTATCGGTGACCAGACCGGATATAAGCAGTGTTGCAACACTCCGTACTATCTTCCTGTGCCTGAATCTCAGGATGGCGAAACCAGCGGAGGTACAATCGATATGCAGAATATCGACCCTCTTTTTGAAGATGCGGCGCGTATGATAGTGACTTCCCAGAGAGGATCCACATCTGACCTTCAGCGTCGTCTGGGCATGGGATATGCTAGGGCTGGACGTGTGATGGATCAGTTGGAAGGAGCCGGAATCGTGGGACCGCAGGAAGGCTCTAAGCCTCGTCAGGTCCTTGTGTCTACTTTCGACGAACTGGATGAGATATTGTCGCATTTTGTAAAATAATATCATTCTGAGCAAGTGAAGAAGTTTCTGAACATAATCATCCTTATCCTGTCTTGTGCAGCAGGTCTTTCCGATGCTCAGACCCCGGACCGTCTTGTCGGAAAGATCAGGTCTGCTGCTGATGATGCATGCGTTACAGTCGGATATACCCTGAATGCAAGGGTAGATAATGCCAGTATCGAGGATTCTGGAACTGTTACCGCCCAGGATGACCTATGGTGTCTCAAGGGAGAGATGATAGAGATATATACATGTACGGATGGTACATGGATACTGCATCTTGAATCAAAGGAGGCGATGATAGAGCCCAAGTGGACATATGACGATCTGGAGGCTTTCTACAGGAGTCTGTTTTCCGCTTCTTCAGAAAATGATGCAGATGTTGTCATTGTATCTCAGGTCATTTCGGAAAAGAAACCTCTTTCGTATTTTACTCCAGAAACAGGACCTGACTGGATCGTAACCGATCTTCGTTAGATTTCCTCAAGCACGAAACCGGCAGAACACCATGTCTTGAACTCTCCGCCTTCATCATAGATGAGGCAGCCTTCGAGATCCGGGCGGCTTTCCAGAAGTGTCTGCGATTCTTCCAGCCCCACCACCATACAGTATGTTGCGTAGGCATCTGCAGTGAGTGCGTCATCGGCTACTATTGTTGCGCTTAAAAGACCATGAGTTACAGGGTAACCTGTGCGAGGGTCTATTGAATGAGAGTATTTCTTTCCGTCCTTTATATAGAACTTCCTGTAGTTGCCGGATGTCACTATGCCGTGTGGGCCGGATGGTGCTCGGAATATTCCCTGAATCTGTGCTCCGAGTTCATTGTTTCCATCGACTGGCTTGTCGATTCCAAGAGACCATGCCTGTCCCGAAGGATTGAGTCCGTCGCAGAATATTTCTCCAATATCTACCATCATATCCTTTACGCCTATTGAATAAAGGTACTTTGCAATCAGGTCACAACTATATCCTTGGGCAATTGCATTGTAATTCAGCACAGGAAGAGGCGGCTCTCCTTCTAATTTCCCTTTTTCACAGAACAACATGCCTATGCCGTCCACTGTTCCGTCAGGCCGGATGCCGTCTTTTATCGAAGGAAACATCCTTCTCATTCCGCAGGACATCATTACTTCACGGACCTTGTCGTCAGAGGGGAAATCTCCGTTTTTGAATCCGAATCCCCATAGGTCGAACAGGGGGCCGGATCCGGCATCCACTACTCCGTCAGTCTCATGGAATATCCTCACCGCATGGGAATAGAGGTCTGTGAATATGCTGTCAGGTGTTATGGGTTTTCCAAAGTTGAAGCGGCTCAGAAGCGAGTTCTTGTTGTATCCCGAAAGGGAATTGTCAATGTTTCGAAGAATTGAATCTATAGAGTCCCTTATCTCTTCCGGACTGACATCGATCATTCCGTTGCGTCCGTTGAGGTTAAGTTTGACGGTATACGTACCTCCTTGTGCATATCCGCTTACAGACATGTATCTGTCTTTCGGACCGCAGGATGCGAGAAGGCCTGTCAGGAGTATGATTGCTGTAAAAAAATGAAATATCTTTATCATGGGCGCTTGTAAGGCAAAGTATTTGTACAAAGGTAGCGGTTTTTCAAATTAAAATCCCCATATTTGCACGATTATAGTTTAATTTTTAGGAAAGAGAAATGAGTCTTAGAAAACTGAACTCGCTGATATTTGTTGCCGCTATGCTTCTTGCGGCGGTTTCTTGTAAGAAGAATACTGAAACAGAAACTCTTCCGTCGTTGGAAGGTCTTTATTTCGAATGCCCGTCGTTTGTCGCTCCAGAGCAGACAGTTACGCTGGTACCAAATGGAGTAAAGCACCCGGAGGGCGGAAAGGTAGGATATTATTGGAAGGTTACCCCGACAATGTCAAAGGCAGATACCGTAGATGTCTTTGTTCATAAGTTCTCTGACACCCTCAAGACATATACTGTAGGCTGCAATGCATTTGCAGAGGGTTACTATGGAGTTTCATACAGTACAGAGGTCATGGTGGTAAAAAGCGGATTGAACGGTTCTCTCACCAGGACAGATATAAAGTCTTCGGATCCTAAGGTGACCGTGGACGGTATAGATTATTATTATGAGAAGATAGGTGGTCTTGATTGGTTCAGGAACAATCTAGCAGTTACAGGCTCAGGTGCACCTTATGACAATACCGAAATCGTTTCAGATATATTCGGACGTTTCTACAGTTATGATGAGGCTATGGATGCCTGTCCTGAGGGATGGCGCCTTCCTACAGAAGAAGACTGGATGTCGCTTGCTGATGCGATAGGTTCTTCAGTAACTGAGAAATATTCTCCTTTCAAGAATGTGGCTGCAAAACTGTTTGTAAGTGCTGCCCTTAACGGAACTCAGATTCTGACATATTGGCCCGAGGTAGGTAATGTCAGCAATTCCAGCAGATTGAGCATGATCCCTTTCGGATATGCGAATCTTGGTAATGGTGACAGTGTCGGCAAGTATCCTGACGCTGCCTTTGACGGAATCTTCGAATATGCTGCTTTCTGGACTGCTGATAAGGTTGAGGGAGAAGATGATATGGCATATTACAGGTATATGATTGCCAATCAGCCTGAAATGATGGTGGGAAAAGGAGATGCCGATGCATTCGGTGCGTCAGTCAGATGTGTTCGTGATGCTCAATAAAGAAAAATGATATGAAAAAAGGAATTGTTGTTTTGATCGCTCTTGCGGTAGTGCTGCTTGGATGTTTCGTTTGGGTTAAGAATGCATACAACAGAATGGTGGTTTCTGATGAGGCTGTTCAGGCAGCCTGGTCGCAGGTGGAGAATGTATATCAGCGCAGGGCTGACCTGATTCCTAATCTGGTGTCTACCGTCAAGGGTTATGCTGCGCATGAGTCGGCGACTTTGGAGAGTGTCGTGGCTGCACGTGCGAAGGCAACTCAGGTAACGGTCGATCCTACGGAACTTGATCCGGAGGATGTCGCTAAGTACAATGCTGCTCAGGGAGAACTTTCAAATGCCCTTGGACGCCTGCTTCTTATTCAGGAAAACTATCCTGACCTTAAGGCGAATCAGAACTTCCTTGAACTTCAGGCTCAGTTGGAAGGTACTGAGAACAGGATATCTACCGAGAGAATGAAGTTCAATGAGGCAGCAAAGGCATATAATACTCTCATCAGAAAATTCCCGGATAATATCATTGCATCTGTCTTCGATTTCGAGAAAAAGGGATATTTTGAAGCAAAGGCAGGAGCGGATGTCGCTCCGGTAGTTGAGTTCTAGATGTTATGAAGTATTTCAGGAACATATATTTGAAGACAGCCTTGATTATTATCGGGGCTGTCTTTGCATCAGCGCTATACGCTATCCCGTCCCGTCCTTCTCCTCAGAGACTGGTCAACGACCTTGCAGGACTTTTTACTCCGGGGCAGACTGCTGCTTTGGAAAATGTGCTTGTCGCTTTTGATGACACCACCTCTAATCAGATCGCTATAGTGACAGTAAAGGATCTTGAGGGCTATGCGGCCTCGGAATATGCCACACGTATAGGTCTGGATTGGGGTGTCGGGTCTGAAAGATTCGATAACGGCGTAGTCCTTCTTGTAAAGCCAAGAGTTGGAGATTCATATGGTGAGGTCTTCATCGCGGTAGGATATGGACTTGAGGGGGCAATCCCTGATGCATATGCAAAACGAATTGTAAACAATCAACTCATACCACATCTTGCAGAAGGCGATTATTATGGTGGTGTGACCGCTGCGTGCGAGGTTCTTATGAAACTTGCCAGTGGGGAGATATCCGAATTGCGTGATGATGAGGAGGATCCTATATGGGTGATTTTCGGTGCATTCATTGTGATTTTCCTGACGATCTTCATAATAGCGATACTGTTGGGTGACACAGGAAAAGGTGGTGGCCCGGGTAACGGCGGAAGTGGCGGTTCCGGTGGACGCAGGACTATTTACACAGGTCCGATAATAACCGGTGGCGGTCGTGGTGGCGGTTCCTTCGGTGGCGGTTTCGGTGGCTTCGGAGGTGGTTCCTTCGGTGGTGGCGGCGCAGGCGGCCGGTTCTGATTACATTGTCGATATTATTTCAAGGGCTTCCGATAGCGCCGTGACCAGGGCTTCGGTGGCCCTTGAAATTATTTCCGGACATATGCCAAGGGATGATAAAGTCAATGTCATTAGAGATAGGGGGATTATCATGCTGGTGAGTGGCAAGGCTATAAGGTTGGTCAGTAGGAAGTGGACAGGGAAGGTGTTGAAATGCAGAAATGCTATTGGTGCGGTTGTGACCTGACAAGAGATAGATAGGGCCGCTGTGGTCCATATCCATTTCAGGAATTTCGGGCGGTTGATTGTCAGGGAGGTTGTCTTTCTCTCTGCCTCGTCATAGCACGGCCAGAATCCTTTGAGATGTGGAAAAATGAACGCAATTCCTGCCATGGCGGCATATGAAAGTTGAAACCCCGCTTCCTGCAATGCTGCCGGATCAAGTACCAGATGTATGAAAAGTGCCGCCATAAGTATATTGCCTGTTTTTGTGGATCGTCCGCCAAGACGAGCGGCTTCTCCTAGAACAATGAAAAGGTAGGCTCGGACTATGGATGCTCCTGCTCCGACTGACAAGGTATAAATTCCGCATGACAGGATGATGACGACAGATCGGATCTTACGTATTGCGGGAGTATTCCCTGAAAATGAAAGAACCTTGTAGATGAGGCCGTAGATTATTCCTAAGTGAAGGCCAGACAGGGCAAGGATGTGGGATGCTCCGCTTTCTCTGAATGCGTCAGTTATATGACGGGGTATATCAGACCGATCTCCGACAATAAGAGCCTTGACCAATGCGTTAGTGTCAGGACTCCTGAATCCTATCCGGTCTATTGCCTTGCCCATGGTAAGACCTAAAGTCTCGATTGATTTCATGACTCCTCCTTCAGAGTCTGTTCCGATTGAAATGATTTCTGCTGCCAGTCCGCAGAAAATCCCGCATGAGACGAGGCTGGTGATGATTATTGTACGCAGGACTGCCGGGGAGAATGTCTTGTGCAGGGGATGTAAAAGAAGAATAGTCGTGGCAAGAGTTACCAAATATGCAAGGCCGGTAGGGATATGAGATATGTCACAATATGGGCTTTTGAAAAACACAACTGCGGCAACTCCTGCAGCAAACGGTAAGGTAATCTCCGCCATCTCTCTCTCCACTTCCATTTCGTACCTGTTTTTTGCGAAAGTAGCGATAAATTTTATAACTTTGCAAAGATTGACCGATAAATTTGTAACAATTATTATATCATGATCATTTTAGTACTCAATTGTGGAAGTTCTTCTTTGAAGTATCAACTTCTTGACATGAAGAACGACGAAGTGTATGACCTCCTCGCAAAGGGTCTTGTCGAGAGGATCGGAATGGAAATCGGATGCATTACGCACAAGGCTGAAGGAAAGGAAAAATATGTCAGGGAGATGCCTATTGCGGATCATACCGTCGGTATCAAGGCTGTGATCGATGCTCTTCTTGACAAGGAGTTCGGAGTGCTTTCAAGCCTTGAGGATATTGAGGCTGTAGGACACAGAGTCGTACACGGAGCAGAGGAGTTTGTGTGCAGTCAGTTGATTACAGATGCTGTCATCGCTCAGTTGGAGAAGTGCTCAGTCTTTGCACCTCTTCATAATCCGGCAAACATCCTTGGCATCAAGGCTGTGAGCGAAGTGCTCCCTTCTGTGCCTCAGGTCGGCGTCTTTGATACTGCATTCCATCAGACAATGCCTTCGTATGCGTACATGTACGGCCTTCCATATGAGTATTATGAGAAATACGGTATCCGTCGTTACGCATTCCATGGTACAAGTCATAAGTACGTGTCTGCAAAGGGTGCCAAGTTCTCATGCGTAGATCTTGAAAATTCCAAGATCATCACATGCCACCTTGGCAACGGAAGTTCGATTACCGCTGTTGAGAATGGAAAGTCTGTAGATACTACAATGGGATTCACACCTCTTGAGGGTCTTATCATGGGTACAAGATGCGGAAATATCGACCCTGAAATCGTTACATATGTCCAGGAGAAGGAAGGTCTTTCTGCTTCTGAGATGAGCAAGGTACTCAACAAGAAGAGCGGCCTTCTCGGTCTTTCATGTATTTCTTCAGACGGTCGTGACATCAGCGCGGCTGCAGACGCCGGTGATGCAAAGGCAAAACTTGCCCTTAAGAAACTGGCATATGATATAACCAAGTCTATTGGAGCATATGCGGCAGCGATGAATGGCGTGGATCTTATCATCTTTACCGGAGGCATCGGTGAGAACAATACACGTATGCGTCGCAGGGTTTGTGAGAACCTTACCTATCTGGGTGTGCAGTTCGATTATGATGCTAATGTTGTTGCCGGACAGGATGTCATGCTCTCACTTCCGGAGTCAAAGGTCAAGATTGCAGCCATCACAACAAATGAGGAACTGATGATTGCCCGTGACACAATGAACATCGTTCAGAGCGAGGACTGATATATGTTTACAAGATTTTCTGAAATATTCGAAGAACTCCGCAGCAGGGGTGCCAGAAAAAGAATGGTTGCTGCGTGGGGTGTAGATGGACATACCATAGCGGCTGCTTCCAAGGCAGTGGAACTGGGACTTGTCGATGTCACTATTGTCGGCGATAAGGATATGATTGCTCAGGCTTGCAGCGTGGAGAATGTGGATCCGTCTGTCTTTACAATCGTACATAATCCTTCTGAACTTCCGTCTGTTGCACAGGCAGTGCAGATGGTTCGTGATGGAGACGGTGATTTTCTTATGAAGGGATTGTGCTCGACAGACAAGTTCCTGCGTGCAATCCTTAACAAGGAGACCGGACTTCTTCCTCCAAAAGGAACCTTGACACATTGCACGACTCTTGAAATACCGTCGTATCATAAACTTTTGTTTGTCGGTGATGTGGCTGTCATTCCTGCTCCAGATTTCAAGCAGAAGCAGATCATAATGGAATGTCTTGTAAAGACAGCCAAGGCTGTGGGAGTAGATAAGCCTAAGGTAGCGATCATTGCTGCAACTGAGCAGGTTCTTACCAGTCAGCCAGCGACAGTCGAGGCCGCGATGTTGTCTAAGATGGTGGAGCGCGGTCAGATAAAGGGATGCATTGCTGACGGACCTCTTGCTTTGGATGTCGCCATAGATCAGGAGTCGGTGGAAATAAAGGGACTTGTAAGTCCTGTTGCCGGTGATGCTGACTGCCTTCTCTTCCCTAACATAGAGTCAGGAAACGTATTCTATAAGGCAAATTCCAAACTGGTTCCTGGAGTGCGTCAGGCTGGAATGCTTGTCGGAGCAAAGGTTCCATGCGTTCTTTCCAGTCGTGCGGACAGCATCGATACAAAACTGAACTCCATCGCAATAGCCGCCATGTCATGCCGAGCATAATCAAAGTGCTGCATGTGAAGGCTTGAAAACGATATATTATATGAAAGGTAGAATATTAGTAATAAATACCGGATCCACCTCAAGCAAGATAGGATTTTATGACTCTGGAGAAAAACTCTTTGAGACAAATCTTACGCATTCTGCTGAGGAAATTGCAAAATATGAATCCGTGATGGATCAGACGCCTATGCGCCGTGATGCCATCACGGATTTCCTTGATGAAAAAGGAATATCCTTGGAATCCATCGATGTCGCGATGGCAAGAGGAGGCCTCATAACCCCTATACGTACAGGTGTGTACGAAGTTAACCAGGAGATGCGTGATGCTCTTATGGCGGGAAAGGAAGGTGTGCATGCTTGTAATCTAAGCGCTCTTCTTGCTGATGACATTGCTGTCATGGTCAATGCGGCACGAGCAGATAAAGGTATTGAGGAAAAATGTCGCGCTTTCATAGCCGATCCTCCTATGGCAGACGAAATGCTTCCTGAAGTGAAGGTGGGTGGTCTGCCTGAATTCCCTCGCAGAACCCTTTTTCATGCCTTGAACTCACGTGCGATGGTACGTCGCTATGCCAGAAGTGTAGGCAAGACAAATAAAGATGTGACGGTGATAGTGGCCCATATGGGTGGCGGAAGTTCTGTTTCACTTCATCGCCATGGGCTTGTCATAGATACAAATGATGCATTAGGCGGCGATGGACCGATAAGTCCTGAGCGTGCAGGAAATGTACCTGGCTTTCCTCTGGTGGAGAAATGCTTCAGCGGACAATGGACTGAGGCGCAGATCAAGAAGCGTCTGGTCGGAAGAGGCGGTGCCGTGGCTTATTTCGGGACTAACGATTTCCGTGAACTTGCTGCCCGCGCCGAGGCAGGAGATAAGGACGTGGAGACATTCCTCAGTGGATATTGTATCTCGTTTGCAAAGTATATTGCCGGACTTGCTACTGTTGTGTGCGGGCAGGTTGATGCGATTGTACTGACAGGCGGTATCGCTTATAATGAGCGTATAACGAAGGATATAGCGGAGAGAGTAGGCTTTATTGCTCCGGTGGTTGTATACCCTGGTGAAAACGAACTTGAATCACTTGCGGAAAACGGATATGGAATCCTTGCAGGGGAGTTTGAAATCCGTTATTACCATCCGGATCATTTCTAGAGTTGTTCTCCTTGATTGAAGAGGTCCCTCTTAGGTAGTTTGTCGCCATATAGTTCGCGGCACTGCTTGAAGAGGGCCTCTGTGTATCTGGCCTGACTCGGACCTTTATATGTGCTGGTGTTGGTTATCATTACCCAGCATTCCCCGTCCGGAAACTGTCTTACAAGGGCACAGGTGCCTGAAAGTGTGCCTGTACGGCTCCATCCTTTTTCTGGGGCGGTATCATTCCATCCGAGAGAATAAGTCTCCTTGTCGAAGTACTCTGTCATCTGCTGGAGTGCCTCATATGAAATAATATCCGGTACCTCAGGGCGTCCGTCAATCGATGCTACCAGGCGTGCTATTTCTGCAGGTGATGCGCACCATGCTCCTGCTCCGGAAAGGAGAGGGATATTGTTTCCGCCATAACATCTTTCAACCATCTGCCCATTGTCGGAATAGTCTTCAATGTACTTGCCGTCCCCGTTATGGGTGTAGTATCTTACCTCATTGGTGCGCTTGTCCTCGTAGTAGTTTCCTCCGATATGCATATCGTAACATCCTGCAGGTGCCAGTACTTCCTTGCGGATGAACTCTTCATAAGGCATGCCTGATACTTTCTCGATTATTTCCGAGAGGAGAAGGTATCCGAAGTTGGAATATTTCTGCCAGGATCCCGGCATGAAACTCAGGCGGTGTCTTAGGATAAGTCCATAAAAGTCTTCTTTTACAGGAGGGTGGTCCAGCCTTAACTGATGCTTTACGTCTCTGGAAGAGAACAGGGGATCCCTGTGGAAACCACCCTGATGCCTTAGTAGATGTTCTATGGTGATTTTATGGTAGTTTCTGTCCTTGATCGATGCTGTGAAAAGTGAGTCGTTGAGGATTCCTGAAGGCCCGAAAACCGTGTCCTTGATGCTTAATGAGTCTCTGTCCTGGAGCACCATGATGCCGACGGCAGTTATAAGTTTTGATACTGAAGCCATTCTCATGATGTGTGACGGCTGCATCTTTTCGTCCATTTCTTCGTCAGCCCATCCGTAACCTTTTGCATACAGGAGGGAGTCATTACGTGTGATGGCAAGCGATGCTCCTTTCATTTCCCAACGTCTCATGTAAGCCTCGACTTTCTTGTCAAGACCTTTGAGTTCCTCGAATTCCGAAGTGTCGTTTGTGAGTATCTGGTTGAGCATCACCCTTGGCTTTGCAAGAGGCGTAGGGTGTTCAAGAGGTTTCTTTATGACTATGGTTGCAGTGGCGGTTATGATAGCCGCTATGGCCAGGGTCGTTATTGTCAGGGCAGAAGTTTTTTTCATGGTGCTTACAGAAGCCCTGTCTTTTGGGCGAAATCAATTATAAAGTCAGCAGTACCTTCAATTCCGAGTCTGCTGGAATCTATGCACAGGTCGTATGTGGAGGCAACTCCCCAGTTGCCGAAAGTATAATAATTATAGTACTCCTCTCTGGCCTTGTCTTTCTGAAGAATCAGTTCCTCTGCTTTTTCTCCACATAGGTTATGTCTTTCGCATATACGTTCAACTCTGACAGAAAGAGGAGATGTAAGGAATATATTCAATGTGCAGTCCATGTCTCTCAGGACATAGTCTGAGCATCTTCCTACTATGATGGCAGATCCTTGCTCGGCGATCTTCCTTATGGTGCTGCATTGTATCTCGAACAGTCCCTTGTCACTCATATAATTCTCTGTCGGAGATGAGTAGATGCTTGTGAATATGGATGAAAGGGAGAATATCCTACGCTTCTCGTCGCTCTGTTCGAAGAGTTCCGCACTGAATCCACTGTCCTGTGCTGCCTTTAGTATAAGTTCCCTGTCATAAACCGGAATACCCAACTTCTTTCCTAGTTCAGATGCAACGCCGAGTCCGCCACCGCCGAACTGTCTTCCGATGTTGATGATGATCTTCTTTTCCATGTTGCTTTCCTTAAAGTTTACTTCCTAGAATTGACGGGTCATCACCGTCCTTTAATATGCTGAACTTCTTGAACAGTCTTCCGAGCATGAAGATGGTCATGATGGTTGACAGACTGTCTGCAATAGGGAAACTTGTCCATACTCCATCTGCTCCGAGCCATTTAGGAAGCAGGTACAGAAGCGGGAGAAGGAAGAGTATCTGTCTTGACAGAGAGAGAATTATGGATTTCTTTACCATGCCGAGGCTCTGGAAGAAATTAGTGGCGACCATCTGGAATCCGACTATAGGAAATACCAATGTGGTTATGCGGAGTGCTCTCGCAGACAGGTCCAACAGTTGTTCGTCATGTGTGAATATTCCCGCTGCCGCTTTAGGAAGGAACATTCCGAATACGAAGCATACTGTAGTCATTACCATTGCTATTTTTGCGGCCATCCAGAATACTTCCTTTACTCTTGAGTATTGGCGGGCTCCGTAATTGTACCCTGCTATAGGCTGCATACCTTGGTTGATACCCATGCATATCATGATGAACATGAATATGAATCTGTTGCATATTCCGTAAGCGCCGATTCCGAGGTCTCCGCTATAGTCCCTCAACTGCTGGTTGATGAACAAGGTGACAAGACATGCGGCTGCATTCATGAGGAAAGGTCCCATACCTATGGAAAGAGAATCTTTCGCTACCCTCATGTCAAGTCTGAATATACCCTTCTCAAAGTGGAATGGATGGCGTTTGTCGTTGAAATGCTTCATCACCACCAGCATTGCCACAGTCTGTGCGATTACTGTCGCCCAGGCTGCACCTGCGATGCCCATATCAAATACAAAGATGAATATAGGATCCAGAATTGTGTTGAAGACGACTGTGAAGATTGTCAGTCCCATGGCCTTCTTAGGATTTCCTGAAGACCTCATTGCTGCATTCAGTCCGAAATAAAGGTGGGTTATGACATTTCCTATTAGTATGATGGATATATATTCCTTTGCATATGGCAATGTGTTGTCGCTGGCTCCGAAGAAGTAGAGGATAGGATCTATGAAGATCAGGGCTACTGCCATGAAGACTAGTCCTATGATCGTATTGAGAGTGACAACATTTCCAAGGACCTTATTTGCTGCCTTGTAGTTCTTTTGACCAAGGAGAACAGAAAGCATTGTGGCTGCTCCGGCTCCCACAAGTGTGCCGAAGGCAGTGGAAAGATTCATCAATGGGAATGTGACTGCAAGACCGGAAATCGCAAGTGGACCCACACCTTGTCCGATGAAGATGCTGTCCACCATGTTATAAAGCGAGGATGCTGTCTGTGCAATGATTGCAGGAAGGGCGTACTGCTTCAGAAGTTTCCCGATCTTGTCCGTTCCGAGTTCAGTGGGGATTGCGTTCGTTTGTCCTGCCATTCTTTTATTGCGGTTTCTTTACAATCTCTATTTCAAAAGAAAGAGGAGCATATCCTGGAATGCTTTCTCCGCTTCCGGCATAGTCATATCCATAGTTTGAAGTGAATACGCCGATACCTTTTTCAAAGGCTCTCATCTGCCATAAGGTCAGTGCGAAGCCTGAGATAATCGAAGACGAATCCATGGTTATGTCTGAGAAAGTCTCGCCCCATGTTATCGATACCGGTGCATATTTCTTTGAAGATGACCATATTCCGCTATCCTTGGCCAGTCTTTCATTTGTTGTGTCGAAGACTGTTCCGTCAATGAGTCTGCCGGTATAATTGATGTAGATTGTAGTGTCTTTCGGAAATGATGTCGTGTCCTTTACAGGCATCAGGCTCTTATAGTAGAATCCTTTATGACCCTTGAGCGAGTCTGCTACCGTCATACCAGCAAAAATGTCTCTGTTTTCATCGAAGTATTCACCGATTCTTGCAGTTTCCCAGTCATAAATGTTTTCGGTGAAGTCTCTTACTGTGAAATCATATATGGTACTTGGCGTTTTTGATGTGGTTTTGAGGTAGTCTTCCTCAGAATCATAGGTAGAATATGTCATGAGCCATGATGGCACTATCACTTTTCTGTGGCCACCTACCTTCATTCCTCTAAGGGCTTCTGAAAGGCCTGCAGGAAGCGACCCTTTCATCGTTGTAAGGAATTCCGCACCATAATACTTACCTTCCTTGTACTCTCCAAGTTGCTCTGCTGTCTCTTTGTCGGTGTAGACTGATATGTTGCCTTCAAGGTCTGTAGTAACATAGTCAAGAAGGGCAAAGCCGTCCTTTTTTACTTCTACGCCAGTACCAGGCTCGTCTTCTATGATATAGATTCCCAATCCTGTAGGCTTTGCTTCAGGGTGGTTTACCTGCATCCATGCGTCAAAATATCTCTTTTCTGCGTCATTTGCTCCGCTGGCAGCGTGCTTTGCACATCCTGTAATGGCTAAGAATGCAGCGGAGAACAGGAACGATACTATTGTAATCTTCTTCATTCGTTGTTAATGCTTATGAACCGACAAAGATAATAAAAAATGTGGTATGTCGTTAATCATTTGTGACTCCGACAACCCAAATCTTCCAGAGTTGTGCCGAATTTGCAGGAATTATGCCAAAGTCTTCATTCCCGAATCCGTATTTTCCTGAAAACAGGATCTCGCACTCTTCTCCAGCCTTTACTCCGACAAGTCCGTCTCTAAGTCCAGGTATGAGTCTTGCATCAGCCATGCTGATTTCATATATGGCGTAATCAGCATCTGTAAGATTCCAATTTGCCTGCTCTGCCGTTGCCTGATGGTTTGTGACGAAAAGATTCGAGGCGCTGACGGTTCCTGAAAATATGTATCCTGCGTAATAGAATGATACATATCCGTTTGGACTGAGTTCCTCTCCTTCGCCTTCCTTGAGGACAAGACGGTTTGCGCCTCCGTTACGTACGGATCTGTATCCCTCTCCCTTGCCTGATATGTAACTGTCAATCTTTACTTCCTGACTGTTGTATGTTTCCTCGATCTTGCTTCCCATACATGAGACGAGAGAAAGAGCCAGGGATGCTGCAAATATTCTAATTATCCTGTTCATCATTCAAAAATATGTGTGTCTTTTCTTCTATGTAATCTCCGACTTCGCTTATGTTTCTGACATCTTCAGGTATATGAAGGCGGCCGCCGGCCGCATTCTCGTGTCCTCCGCCGTTGAAGAATCTGCGCGCGCATCGGTTGGCTGATGTGCCTCTTTTGGATCTGACAGAAATCCTTATCCTGTCGGTGTCTTCTTTTGCAAGTATGCTCATGCGGACATCTGCAATCGACAGAGGCATGTTGACGAATCCTTCGGTGTCACCTTCCGCTACATGATATTCTTCCTGGGTCTGTCTGTCAAGCACGATGTATGCCACTCCGTCTGAAGTTATTTTGAGCAGGTCCTTCATCATATGTCCCATAAGCCTGAGCCGGTTCTCTCCATATTGGTTATATACCTTGTTCAATATGAAGTCTCTGTCTGTGCCTGCGGCCAGAAGGGCTGAAGCCATGTGCAGTGTGGATGGGAATACTGAATTTGCAAAATTGTTCGTGTCTGTCGTCATTCCTGTCATCAGGGCTTCGGAACATTCCTTTCCTAGATTTGATGCGTTCCCGTTTACTGTGGTAGTGTGCATCAGTATGTGATACAGAAGTTCGGCGGCCGACGATACCTCTGTTTCTGAAAAAGAGAGGTCAAAAAGTTCTCTTGAAGGGTTAAGGTGGTGGTCTATCAGGACCTTTTGGCAATGGGCTTCCGTAAGGGGGATTTCAAGATGGTCGGTTCTATGGAATGCATTGAAATCCAGGCATATGACGAGGTCGCATCCAGCGATTTTATTTCGTGCTTCCGCTGGGTCGTTCTCAAATATGACGATGTTCCGGGCAAGATCTTCGGATATAAGGAAAGACAGATATGGAGGGTAGGAGTCGTTAAGAACTATCGTAGGGTTCTTCTTGTATTTCTTAAGAAAATGATACATTGCGACAGAACTTCCCATAGCATCCCCGTCGGGCTTCATGTGGGTCACGATACAGATGTTTTGTGCACTTCCTATCATGCTTTCCAATGTGCTAATGTTACCGGAATTGATGTCTTTCATTGTTTTCATGATTTTTTTGGTGTTGCAAAATTACAAATTATATTGCATTTCATAAATCAATTTCATAACTTTGTCCGGAATTTAGAAACAGAAAAATAAAACACTAAAATAATGAGTTCAATTGTAAGAAAGGTATTTACCTATTTAATCCTCCCTGCATGCATCGTAGGATTGACTTATTCTCTTGTAAAGAGTATCATGGAGCCTGTAGAGTTCAACAAGCACAAGGATTACCGTTCAGAGATCGCAGTTCAGCGTCTTAAGGACATCCGTGACCTTCAGGTAGCGTACAAGAATGTAAACGCACGTTATGCTTCTACTATGGACTCTCTCATCCTCTTCTACAACGAGGGCAAGATGAAGATCACTCTTCAGGTGGGTTCAAAGGATGACTCTCTCGCTATGGCAAACACAGAGGTTTTCAAGAAGAAGTATCGTAATCTCAAGGGAGACAAACTCAACGAGAAACTCCACGAACTCTACCTCGCAGGCGAGCAGAACCTTGTATTCCAGGTGAGCCATGAGGTTCCTGTAAGGGATACTCTCTTTAACAGCCGTCCTGGTTTCATCGTTGACTCTCTCGCATTCATTCCGTTCAGCGGTGGAGATTCTGTAGAGATGGTTTCTACAATCAAGAAGGTGTCAGGCGTAAACGTTCCTCTCTTCGAGGCTAAGATGCCTTACAAGAGCCTCCTCAGAGGTCTTGACAACCAACTCCGTATCAATCTTGACGCAGAGCAGGAAGACAAGGGTCACTACAAGGGACTCATGGTTGGTAGCATCGACGCTCCTAACAACAACGCAGGTAACTGGGAGTAATTTTCCCATGATGCGCTGGCTTTAAACAAATTGCTATGTCGCAGAATAATATAGATAGGATATCCATTCAAGTCGGCTTGAGTGGATATTCTTTTAAAATACATACGGCCGATCAGATGAAGACGTCCGGTTGGATGTCTGCAGAGCGTATATTTACTACACCGGAATTCCTAAGGAAGTATGACAGGGTGGAAATATCCGTTTTTACCCCGAAGGTAACCTTGGTTCCTGAGCAGTTCCATGCTGAGGCTTCCTCTGAGGAGATGCTCTGTAAGGTTGCAGATATAAAAGGTGGTGATATGGTGAGGTCAGTCCCAGTTCCTGAATTTGCAGCAGTTCTGGTTTATTCCAATACGATTGGAGAGACCTTGTCAAGGGCGATGTCGGAAACCGTTCAGGAAAACGGAGGCAATAAGGCGCAACCTCTTCCTGAAATGTATTATATGCTCCGTTCAGTGCTTGATCTTCCGGATTACAATAAGATATTGGCCTCATATGTGGACGGTATCCTGTATCTAGTTATTGCTCAGGGACGAAGTCTTCTTCTATGCAATTCGTTTCATGCTCCGGATTTCACGACTGCGCAGTATTTCATATTTATGGCGATGAAGAATCTGCAACTTAATCCGGAAGTGTCTACAATATGTTTCCGCACTCCTCTGTCTGAGGATGATGAGATGTCTCTTTATCGTTATTTCAAGAATGTCGAGCAGGTATAGAATATGAGGATAATAGGAGGAAAATTGAGGGGAAAGACGATTCTGCCACCTCAAGGATATAAGGCAAGACCTACAACTGATTTCGCAAAGGAAGGTCTTTTCAATGTTCTCAATAATGAGTATGAGATGGAGGGACTTCAGGTTCTGGATCTCTTTGGAGGCACTGGAGCCATTTCATACGAGTTTGCTTCAAGAGGAGCGTCCAGAGTCTATTGTGTAGAGATGCTTCCTCTTCATGCCAACTTCATAAAGTCTCAGGCGGCGAAGTTCGGTATGGATAATCTTACTGTGGTCCGTCATAATGTTTTTGAGTTCCTGGAAATATGTCGTGAGAAGTTCGATCTTATCTTTGCTGATCCTCCTTACGCGATAGACGGGCTTGCAGATATTCCAGACAAGGTTTTTGCGAAGGATATTCTTCATCCGGGTGCATATTTCATCCTTGAACATCCCGAGGAGTACAACTTCGGGTCGCATCCTTATTTTGTGAAGGAAAAGAAGTATGGAAATGTCCATTTTTCGTTTTTTGAAAAACAGTAGTGTAAATAGTTAGTAGTTATGAAACTTAATCTTAAAGAAGTATTCCAGCCTAAACTTTTCGGGCTGTTCAGAAAGGGTGCCTATGATGGCCGTACCTTTTCTTCTGACCTGATTGCCGGTATCATTGTCGGTATTATCGCTCTTCCGTTGGCGATAGCCTTCGGTATAGCAAGTGGTGTTACTCCTCAGCAGGGTCTCATTACCGCGATTGTAGCAGGTTTTCTTATTTCATTTTTCGGTGGATCGAATTTCCTTATTGGCGGACCTACCGGTGCCTTCATTGTGATTGTGGCAGGTATTGTCAGTCAGTATGGCATGCAGGGACTTATCATTGCGACAATAATGGCAGGAGTATTCCTTGTGGTGATGGGTGTGTGCCGTATGGGTGTGATATTCAAGTTCATTCCATATCCTATTGTAGTCGGATTTACAAGTGGTATCGCATTGACGATCTTCTCTACCCAAATGAAGGATTTCTTCGGACTTCCTCTGGATCTTCAGGTGCCTGCTGGATTTATTCCGCAGTGGGGCTGTTATTTCCAGAATCTTGGCAGCATTGATTGGGTCGAATTTGCAATGAGCATGGTATGTCTTGTCATATGTTTCAGTTGGAGCAAGGTAACCAAGAAGGTTCCGGGATCTCTTATCGCATTGATAGTAGGAACTGTTGCCTCTGTGCTTTTGAGTAAGTTTGCAGGAGTCGAACTGGCTACCATCGGGTCTAAGTTCCCTGAGTTGGCTGATGGTCTCCCGATGCCGAAACCTGTTGCTCCGGAATTTGATTTTGAAGCTATAAAGGGACTTGTCTCTCCGGCATTTACAATAGCCATCCTGTGTGCGATAGAGTCGTTGCTTGCTGCCATGGTGGCGGACGGTGCGACCGGTAAGCAGCACCATGCCAATACGGAACTCATTGGACAGGGTATCGCAAATATCGTTACTCCGCTTTTTGGCGGAATACCCGCTACAGGAGCGCTTGCAAGAACTATGGCCAGCATCAACAATGGAGGAAAGTCCCCTGTGACTGGTATTGTTCATGCTGTTGTCCTTCTTCTCATTTATCTTTTCCTCATGCCTTATGCTGTCTATATCCCTCTGTCGTGTCTTGCGGCAATCCTTGTACAGGTGGCCTATAACATGAGTGAGTGGAAGACTTTCAAATATCTTCTTCGTGGAGACAAATCGGATGTTGCCGTCCTTCTTATAACCTTCTTCCTTACTGTGATAGTTGACCTCACCGTAGCGATTGAAGTCGGTGTCCTTCTGGCAATCGTCCTTTTCGTGCGTCGTGTGATGGAGACTTCTCAGATAAATGTGCTGCAGGAGCATAGTCTCGCGGCTACGGAAGATCCTGAGAAGGCTACAATGGAGAATACCGATCGTCTGGATATTCCTGACGGAGTGGAGGTTTATGAGATTGATGGTCCGTTCTTCTTTGGTCTTGCCAGCAGATTTGAAGAACTTGAAAAGATGAAGAACAAAGGAGCGAAGGTGCGTATCATCAGGATGAGAAAGGTTCCTTTTATTGATTCTACCGGTATCAACAACCTTCGTAACCTATGTGAGCGTACTCGTAAGAGGGGAGTGACTGTGATACTTTCGGGAGTCACAGAGAAGGTGAATGCATCCTTGGTGAAGTTCGGTGTGGATAAGGAGATTGGAGCAGATAACATTTTCCCTCATATAGTACCTGCCTTGGCGAAGGCAACCGAACTTGTGAGGAAGTAACAAGAACTACATAAGCCATCCGGACATGTCTTGTCCCTGTGCGATGGCATTGCGGATAGTGGTCGACGATATGTCGACCATTTCTGCATTCATGACGCTTATCCTGTAGGAAGGGTCTTCTGCCAGAAGGTCTGATATCACTGTCTCAAGGTCAGTTCCCTTGCGAGGATATACTGCGATGCCATACTCCTTGAGGATGCGTCTGTATTCACGCCATCTGCGGATGTCTGCAAGGTTGTCTGCACCCATTACGAGAGTGAAAATCTTATGCGGTTCGCGTTCGCGCAGGGTGTCCAAGGTACGGATCGTGTAATGTGGCGCCGGCATGGTCAGTTCGATGTTGTCGACCTTTACCTTTCCGGAAGTGCAGTCTGGTCTTTCGGGTATGTCCTTGAAATGTCGTTTGACTGCTTCTGTTGCTGCGTTGAATCGGTCAGTGCCGGAGTCTGCACTTATGCTGTCTTTAAGAGGGTTCTTCGGGGAAACGATCAGGTATACGCAATCAAAGCCACCTTCGCCGATCAGGTACTTTATGATGGCCAGGTGACCTATGTGCAAGGGGTTGAACGATCCGCTGTATACCGCTACCTGCATAGAAATTCTCCAACTATGCGTTCAGCCTCTTCAAGAGCGGTCTGAAGGTCGTCGTTGATGAGCGTATAATCGAACTTGCCAGCAGCAAACTCCATTTCCGAAGCCGCCTTTGCAACTCTCTTCTCGATTGCCTCCAGCGTATCTGTCGCTCGTCCGATAAGTCTTTCTCTCAGAATTTCTACAGACGGGGCCTGTATGAATATGGAGAATGCCTGGTCTCCGAATATCTTCTTGAGGTTTACGCCTCCCTGTACGTCGATATCAAAGATTATTACATGGCCTTTAGCCCAGATCCTTTCCACTTCAGAACGGAGGGTACCGTAGAATGAACCGGCGTAGACTTCTTCATATTCGACGAATTTATCCTCTGCAATCATGCTGCGGAAATCTTCTGACGTGAAGAAATAATACTCCTTTCCGTGCTGTTCCTGACCTCTTGGGGCTCTTGATGTTGCGGAAATGGAGAATTCGAGTTCCGGATGAAGTCCCAGAAGATGGTTTACGATTGTGCTTTTTCCGGCTCCGGAAGGGGCAGAGAATATAATTACCTTATTGTTCATAATTCTTTTTTCAATATTTCACAAAAATAATTATTTTTGCAAAGATATTGCGATAACGAAACGATTTTTAAAACAAATTATAGATTATGGTATCTTACAAAGAACTTGGTCTTGTGAACACCAGAGAGATGTTCGCTAAGGCTATCAACGGTGGCTATGCCATCCCAGCATTCAACTTCAACAACATGGAGCAACTTCAGGCTATCGTATCGGCTGCTGCTGAGACAAAGTCTCCAGTTATTCTTCAGGTTTCAAAGGGTGCTCGTAACTACGCAAACGGTACTCTCCTCCGCTATATGGCACAGGGTGCTGTAGAGTATGCAAAGGAACTCGGATGGGAGAATCCTCAGATCGTTCTTCACCTTGACCACGGTGATTCATTCGAGACTTGCAAGAGTTGTATCGACGCTGGTTTCTCATCAGTTATGATCGACGGTTCACACCTTGAGTATGACGAGAACGTTGCTCTTACAAAGAAGGTTGTTGAGTATGCACATCAGTTCGATGTAACAGTAGAGGGTGAACTCGGAGTACTCGCAGGAGTTGAGGACGAGGTTAGTTCAGACCACCACACATACACAAAGCCTGAGGAAGTTGTTGACTTCGTTACAAAGACAGGTTGCGACTCTCTCGCTATCTCTATCGGAACTTCACACGGTGCTTACAAGTTCACTCCAGAGCAGTGCACTGTAGATCCTGAGACAGGTCTCCTCGTACCTCCAATGCTCGCTTTCGACGTTCTCGAAGGTGTTGAGAAGGAACTTCCAGGATTCCCTATCGTTCTCCACGGTTCATCATCAGTTCCACAGGATGAGGTTGCTACAATCAACCAGTACGGCGGAAACCTCAAGGCTGCTATCGGTATTCCTGAGCCATGGCTCCGCAAGGCTGCTGAGTCTGCAGTATGCAAGATCAACATCGACTCTGACTCACGTCTCGCTATGACAGCGTCTGTACGTAAGGTCCTCGCAGAGAACCCAGCAGAGTTCGACCCACGTAAGTATCTTGCTCCTGCACGTGAGAACATGAAGAAACTCTTCATGCACAAGATCAACAACGTTCTTGGTTCAAACGGTGCTGCAGAGTAATCCGGATGGTACTCGCAAATGAAAAGGTCTCGCTTATAAGCGAGACCTTTTTTTATTGATTTATAAGGTGTTATTTGCTGGCGATATAGTCCTGATAGTCCTCCATTGAGCGTGTGATCACATCTTTGGCGACATCGGGTCCGTAGATGCTGATGAATTGCATTCTGCTGGTGTGCTCTCCCGGAATGTCCTTATATGTGCTGAAATAGTGTATGAGACGTCTGATGATATCCGAAGGAACCTGCTCGATGTCTGTCATCGACCCGTAGACGGCATCGCTCTTGAGTACTGCGATAATCTTGTCATCGGCCTGGTTGTGGTCAAGAAGGCGAAGGCCTCCGATAGGACGGGCGTTGACTATGATGTCTCCGTGAGTCACATCCTTTTCAGTAAGGATACATATATCCAGAGGGTCGCCGTCTCCCTCGATATCGAAGCGGACAAGTGCCTTGTTTGTCAGTTCTGCCATCTTAGGGCCGCAATAAGTCCTGGGCAGGAATCCGTAAAGCGAAGGTACGATGTTGGAGAACTTCTGAGGACGGTCAAGTGAAAGGTAACCAGATTCCTTGTCTACCTCATATTTTACTGTGTCTGTAGGGACTATCTCAATGAATGCCCTGACCTCTTCCGGTACGCTTTGTCCAAGGCTTATTCCATGCCAAGGATGGGCTTTATGTGCGTGACTGAAATCCATACGAATAGTTTTAAATCATACAAAGTTAATAAGATTTTCTGTCTAATCGTTAGTTTTCAACAGTTTTTCTCCTATTATGCGTGCAGAAATGCCGACTAGTTCTTCGCACGGGCGTTTTTTATAGTATTCGGCAGTACGCTCTGATGGCTCCGGAGATTCTTGTTCTGTGGCTTTTGATGAGCCGACAGGTACGAGTCCTAGAAGTTCCTTGCATATGATCGATCCGTTGATCTTGCGGAATTCTCCAGCCACTTCCTGAACAAGGGCATAGTTGCGTGTCCTACCTTCCTTTGATGACGGATCATCGGCAGGTGCAGCGAGGCCGCAGAGCATTACCATACCGCTTACGCTTCCACAAACCTCCCGCATCCTTCCCATTCCGCCTCCGAAACCGGAGGAAAGAGATGCTGCAAGTGTGTCATCTATTCCAAAAATATCGTTGTAGGCGAGGACTACTGCCTGGCAGCAGTTGTAGCCTTCTTCCTTGAAGAGCCTTTTGGCTTTTGCGACTCTTTCTTCTATGTCAAGATTCATCATGTACGGTTTATCTTTATAACATTCTTCAGATTACGGATCTGTGACGTTACCTTGTCAAGTTCCAGGTTGCTTGGAACGGCAATCTTCATGGTAATGTCATACGTTCCCTGTCGGTCGTTTTCTGATACATTGAACATACGCAGCACTGCGCGGAACGAATTCACTATGTCCATGATTTCGTTTATGACATATGGTTCCATGTCTGCAATCACTCGCAGGCCGGCCTGGAAGTTTCCACTGCTAGGACTTTCGCTCCATTTGACCTTTTGGATCCTGTATGGATACATATCCATCAGTCTACCTGCGTTCGGACAAGACATTCTATGTATCTTGATTCCTTCAGTTCTTGTCACGAAACCGAAGACATCATCTCCAAAGACCGGATTGCAGCATTTTGCCATCCTGTAATCAAGTCCCTTGACATTCTTGGCATCTATAACGAGTATGTCGTCCGAGCCTTTTTCCTGGATTACTCCCTTGGATTTCTTCTCGTTTTCAGTACTATAGCTCTGTTCAGTGCTCTCCTGAGTCATCTCAAGAATCAGGTTCTTCACTTCGGCAACGTCAAGGAGTTCATCTCCGATGGCCGCAT
>JAZRGY010000074.1:0-12245 GCA_045644485.1 Candidatus Cryptobacteroides sp.
AGAGCAGGAAGAAGAGCAGGATATTGAGCAGGAGACAGAACAAGAAGAATCGAAGATAGAAGAAGTAAAGGAAAAAGTAGTGGAAGAATTGTTGGAATTACTGGAAGAGCCGGAAGAAAAGGAAGAAGGTGAATCAGATGAAAACATATAAGCAGATAAAAGATTTATTTACACGTACAGATGTAAATACGCTTTTTAGCGCGCTCGAAACTTTAGGTGCGCCTTGGACGGATGAGACAAAGCCGTTACAGTATTTATCGTTAGGCCTACTTTACTGGATGCGGTCACGCAAGAAGATAGTTACATCCTTTGTAGCAGAAGAGCATGAAGATAGTGTAGTTGATCTTGATGATCTTGAAGATTATGCCGCAGATCTTATGACCTTATATGGAGATAAGTGGACGCATCTGTGGGAATTGTTTTTAATGGACTACAATCCAATTGAAAACTATAACATGATAGAATCCGGAAGTGACATTAATACAAAGACCGGATCGTTGGACAGATCCGGAGCATTGACACGCACAGGATCACTTGACCGATCCGGCGCGATTACAAAAACAGGATCAGAAGATGTAAGTGATGACCTTACTTATTCCGGCAAGGTTGCGAACACACGGTCTGGAAATATAGAAGATACCGGAGCAAAGGCCGATAATCAGACAGATCATGACAGTAAAATATATGGTTATAATTCTTCTACTGGTGTTTATTCAGATTCAGACACGCAACAGAGTAGTCATAAAAACACGCAGACTTACAATAATGTAAAAGATGAAACGTCTTACACCAACAGACAGGATAATCGCGATATAACTACAACTTATAATTCAGTAGCCGAGACAGATAGCCGGAAAGACATATATAATAATATAGCAGATACCGACACACGAAAAGAAACCTATAATAATATAGCCGATACTGATAGCCGGAAAGAAACTTATAATAATATAAAGGATACAGGCTCTCACTCTTTGACGCGATCCGGCAATATCGGAGTGACTACTACACAGCAGATGGCAGAGTCGGAAATCGAATATCGAAGGCATTTATATTTCGATATGATTTTTGCCGATATCGATAAGTTATTGACTTTGCCAATATATTAATATATATTTAAAGAAAGGTGGTGAACGTATGTTAACTACAAATAAAGCCGTATATGGTACAGATGGCAGTCTGACAGAATTGGGACAACTTAAAGGTAGCAGAGCATCGAGTGGTAAATTAGTTATCATTGATGATCTTGAATTAGGCACACCATATGTAATAGATGATACAAATATATCTGCGTTTGTTATATCGTTAATCGTAATCCATCGTGATCAAGGATCAGAAGTTACATTTATAATGCCTACTATTTTTATTGACACATCTAAAATCATAGCAGGGCAGAATCTATATTGTCAGCCTGTAATTATGTCCGGATCCGGCGGCGGCGCTCCACTGGCAATGTCGCTTGGATGCAGTTTTACACGCGGAAGTGATGGGGAAGTAGTGATAACCACAAATGATATAAGTATTGATGATATAAGCATAGGATATTTCACAAAATAAAGAAAGGAGTGATTAAATGTTATCGAGTTTAGAGATGGTATCAGAGCCTTCGGGAAAGACGAAAACCCTTGCGGATCTGATCAAAGAGGGCAGTATTATCACACCGGAAACTCCGGTACATACATCAGACGATTCGGTGGAATTAAAAGACTACATCGAGAGTCTTATACCTACACCCTCAATGGGAGATTGGACAACCTATCAAAGTGCAGAGGATTTTGCTTATAATGTTGCCACCAAATGGCCATCTGCTATACAGGCCGCCTTAAAAAGTGCCGAAAATACTTATAGTGATGTGCTGATCACGATCGAAAATGTGACCAATACTTACATTATCACGATCGCGGATACATGGGAAAATTTCAAGAAAATTTTCAAAGGATCTACGGATATGTATATAAGCGCCGGATTAAGCACCACAAGAGCAGTCACAGCCATTTATACACACGCTTTAGGCGTAGACGGTGATGGTGATTATACTTTTAAGATCCATGCAGAAGCGGCCGGCATACACACACAGACTGTTAAATATAGTATTTCAGTAAGATAAAGAAAGGAGAATAACAATGAAAACAGGTTATCAGTTAGTAGACGCAAATGGATTTGATCTCTCAAGTCCGGGCAAGGTGGACGGCATTTATGCCAAACTTAAAAATGCCTGTCAGATCAAGAAGGTGGTATATTTGGAAAACTGCGTGTATTCTGCGGTCAATTATACACCTATTCCTGCAGTGCTTGCAGACGCAGGTGATAGTGGTATTTATATCGACACACCTAATGGATCATTTACCTGCAGTACGGCGGACGTAATATCGGCAAATGCATAATTTTGAAAGGAGAATATTAAAATGGAAGTAAAACAGATTTATGAATTGATGAATCAAGTTACGGAAGAGATCCTTGGCCAGTCCGATGTAGTGGCAGAAGATCTCTCCAATGTAGTGGACGTAGGTACGCAGGTTTTTAATGCCACAGACGTAGATGCATATGTAAAGTCGCTTGTCAATCACATCGGCAAGGTGATTTTCGTGAATCGTCCTTACTCCGGAAGCGTACCGGGAGTGATGATGGATGCGTGGGAATTCGGTTCAGTATTGGAGAAGGTATCGGCAGATCTGCCACAGGCAAGCGAGAACGAGTCTTGGCAGTTGGAGAACGGTGTCTCTTATGATCCGAACGTCTTCTATCAGCCTGTGGTTAGCGCCAAGTTTTTCAACAAGCGTGTGACCTTTGAAGTGGATATGTCCTTTACCGAGTTGCAGGTTAAGCAGTCCTTCTCGTCTGCAGAGCAGTTGAACGGATTTTTGTCCATGCTCTATGCAAATGTAGATAAGGCAATGACCGTAAGGCTCGATGGTCTTATCATGCGCACTATCAACTACATGATAGCCGCCACAGTACAGGATGACTATGCAGGTGCATCTCTGTCCAGTAAGACAGGTGTTAAGGCAATCAACCTTCTGTACCTTTACAATCAGCGCTTTAACAGCGGAGATGATGATACTCCTCTTACGGCGGCAGATGCGCTGACTACTCCGGAATTCATCCGCTTCGCCGCATTTCAGATGGGCCTGTATGCCAACAGGATGACAAGGCTTACTACCTTATTTAATATCAATGGCAAGGAGCGATTCACTCCGGCGGACTTGCTTCACGTAGTCCTGCTTAATGACTTTGCACAGGCCGCAAATTCTTATCTGCAGTCTGATACTTATCATGATGAGTTTACTCGTCTTCCAAAGGCCGAAGTAGTTCCCTTCTGGCAGGGTAGCGGAGATGACTATGCATTCGGCGAAGTATCGAAGATCATCACACAGATCGAGGAAGGTGAAAGCGCAGTGACCGTGACCGGAGTGCTTGGCATAATGTTTGACCGCGATGCACTTGGAGTATCCAACCTTAACAGGCGCGTGACTTCGTCATACAATGCCAAGGCAGAATTCTACAATAACTTCTATAAGGCAGATGCAGGTGCCTTCGTAGATCCTTCGGAACAGGCTATAGTGTTCTTTGTTGCTTAATTGTAACATTATCTTTCCCACATGGCGGAGGTAGCGCCAAATGCCTCCGCCAAAATTTTTTATTTATGAGGTATATGCTATGGCAAGAAGTTTAAAATTGAGATTTTTAGGTAATGATCTGACCTTTTTTATTCCGGAAATGGATCAGTTACAGAATGCATTTTATGCGGATACAGTAAATCAAGTATGGGATGCGCTATTTGACAGACAGGCAAGTCCAAATATGCCTGTGCATTGTGGATATGCAATAAATCAGACATTAGTTGCATGGACAGAATATTATCAGTTTATTGCCGCTATGTTCGGGCCTTCCGGGCATAATACTCACAATATGTTCATGGATGTTCCCGCGTCACATTCATGGGATGATCAGTGGCCCTCGGATGACATACTCGGCCCTAATAAAATAAAACTTCCTCCGTCAGTCGCAGGTGACTGGGTATGTCCGGCAAATGGCAGATATGTGTCTTTTTCACAAAGATCTGATACTGCCGTTACAGCCATCGTATACGATCGCAACGATGTGAGGATAAGCGAAACATCTTATCAGTATATGTCATTTCCGGAATCGACAGCCATAGTAGTCGGAGTAAGTGACTGGGATGCCTTCCGGAATGCCGAGACATTTGACGATGCACGAAATTACTGCGCGGCAGATGCTCTATCAAATACAACTAATGGTCAGATATGGGTTAGATCAAATACAGAGTTATACACTTTTCTGCAGGTGCTTTGGGATTTGGTGAAAGTGATGGAAGGAGACGATGAAGATCCTACTACCGAATCAGATGATGATCCTTATAGCGGAGATGACAGTCCTTATGCTCCATCTGATGAAGGCGGCGGAGATGGTGACGGTGATGATCCATATGATCCGGGAGATCCGGTGCCGGAGCCGGACGTACCAAACATTTCAATAGCGGATAGCGGATTGTGTAAAATATATATACCAACGTCCGGACAGTTGGCAGATCTTGCCGGATATCTTTGGAGCAATGACTTTATCACTTCAATGGTTAAGGAATTGTATGCGGACGCACTGGATGTCATCATATCTCTTGGATTTGTTCCTTTTAATGTGACTTCCGGCGGAACAGCAGAAATTAAAGTCGGAAATCGCGGAACGGGCATCTTAAGCAATTATCCGGCATCAAATTATGTTAAGTTTGACTGCGGAAGCGTGAGTCTTAAGACTACTCTTGGCGCTTACATAGATTATGCTCCTTATACTAAAGGTGATATATACATACCTTTTGTCGGATATGTGCCTTTAGATATTGACGCATTCATGGGACACACGATTGGCCTTAAGTATATAGTAGACCTTTGCACAGGATGTGGAGTGGCTATCCTTAAGCGCGACAATGATGTTTGGCAACAGTTCTCCTGCAATCTTCTGACACAGGTTCCGCTGTCGGCGGCAAACTATGCGCAGATGTATCAGACATTGATATCTACCATCGGTGTACTGGCAGGAGCAGGTGTCGCAGGTGCGGCAGGTATCGGCGGAGCGGCAGTCGGAGGCGAAGCGGCAGAAGGCGCACAGGCCATTGCTTCACAGTCCGGCGGAGCGGCAAAGGCGGCAAGCGGTATCATGTCGGCGGCCGCAACCAAACCGCAGATCCAAAAGAGCAATAATCTTTCACTATCTTCCGGATTGCTTGGAAACAAAAAACCTTTCATCCAGTTATACAGACCAAACTTGGCTCTGCCTACCAATCAGAGTAAGTTCCAAGGATATCCATCCTATATCGAGACGGCACTATCCGGATGTCATGGATATACAAGAGTATCTTCGATTAATCTCACAGTTCCCGGAGCGACCGGGACAGAATTGGCACTCATTGACAGTATCTTAAAGACAGGATTCATCCGAGGAGATGGCGGCGGAGTATCCGGAAGCGGAATCGTTCTTTATAAAAATGGAAGTCCTGCGCATCAGATTAAGAAGAATCTTACAAGCGTGGCCACATTGACCGGCACCTTCCGCGATACGGTAAGCGTCCTTAATCCGACTGTGCGCATAGAGCATAGCAATCCGATAGATTTTGATTACGTCTATATTTCAGATTTCGGACGATGCTATTATGTGGAGGATATTACGATCGTGCGCAAAGGAATCATGGATGTGTCACTGCGCGTGGATGTACTTGAATCGTTCGCCGATGCGATACTGTCAAACACTGCTATCATTGATAAGTCTGCGGATAAGTATAATCTTTATCTTAATGATGACAGCCTTAAGATGTATCAGACTCCGCTCATTCAGCAGATCGTATTCCCTAATGCATTGTTTGACGATCATGAATGGGTACTTATTGTGGCAGGTGGCTGATAGAAAGGAGTATGAAATGGATATGACGGCAATATCTGATCTTATATCAAATGTTGGCTTTCCGATCGTCTGCGTGATCATCTTGTGGAAACAGGCACAGGATCAGAATCAGAATCATAAAGAAGAGATCGGAAAACTTTCGGAGAGTGTCCACAATAACACGTTGGCGCTCAAGGAATTGATAACTATCATCAAAGAAAGGAAGGAGAATCTATGAAGCAGATTAGCGTGAATGGATTGAATCTTATAAAGTCCTTTGAAGGATGTAGGCTGAAGGCATACAAGGCCGTGAAGACCGAGAAGTATTACACAATAGGATATGGTCATTATGGCGCGGATGTGCTTCCGAATCTTGTGATCACGCAGTTACAGGCTGAATTGCTTCTTCTGCATGACCTTAACCGATTCTGTGCGGCCGTGAATAAATACGACTATAAGTATAAGTGGACGCAGAATGAATTTGATGCGCTTGTTTCCTTTGCCTATAATATAGGTAGCATCGACCAATTGACAGCAAAAGGCACACGCACCAAGGCACAGATCGCGGCCAAGATTCCTGAGTATTGTAAGAGCGGCAAGAAGGTGCTTCCGGGATTAGTTCGCCGCAGGACGGCAGAACGTGCTTTATTCTTAAAAAGGTGATTTTTATGTTTAATAAATTTTACTCACTGGACAATATAAATAGTAAGAATGCAACCTACAATATGATCATCGGACAGCGATCCAATGGTAAGACGTATGCTGTGCTTAAGCAAGGCCTTAAGAATTATGTTAAGCGCGGAGAGCAGATGGCGCTTGTCAGACGGTATAAAGAGGATTTTGTCGGCAAGCGCGGACAGGCAATGTTTGACGCATTGCTCAAGAATGATGAAGTAAAGAAGATGACCAAAGGTGCATGGACAGGTATAAGATATCAGTCATCCAAATGGTTCTTATGCCGCATGGAAGATGATGTGCTTGTTACGGATCCAAAGCCTTTCGCCTATGGTTTCAGCCTTTCGGATCATGAGCATGATAAGTCCACATCATATCCGGATATCACTACGATATGTTTTGATGAGTTTATGACAAGGTACGGATATTTGGTAGATGAGTTTGTCATCTTCTGCAATGTCATATCCACAATCATACGTCATCGCACCAACGTTAAGATCTATATGCTTGGTAATACTGTCACGAAGTACTGTCCTTATTTTGAGGAGATGGGAATTAAACACATCAAAGACATGAAACAAGGTAATATAGACGTATATACATATGGCGAAAGTGAATTAAGGGTAGCAGTCGAATTCTGCGCAAATCTTAAGGAAAAGAGTAAGAAATCTACGAATGATTATTTCTTCGCATTTGATAATCCGAAGCTGAAGATGATCACTTCCGGCGCTTGGGAGATCGATATTTATCCACATCTGATGATTAAATATAAACCGCGCAATGTGCTTTTCCAGTATTTCATCGAATTCTCCGGAGACATATTGCATTGCGAGATCGTGAATGTGGATGGATGCTGTTTCACATTCGTCCACCGGAAGACCACTCCGATACAGGATATCAAAAAGGATCTCATCTATACTACGGAGAGCCGACCGGAGCCGAATATAAGACGTAACCTTTTAAGGCCATCCGACAATATAGACCGTAAGGTGCTTAAGTTCTTCCAAGACTATAAAGTGTTCTACCAATCCAATGAGATAGGTGAGATCATGAGAAACTATATGCTTTGGTGTACTAACAAAGGATAGATTTCCTTTCCCCCAATAAGCCGCGTGTAGGTTATGCCACTTCCTTCCTGCACGCGGCCTTCCTTCTTATTATAAGGCATATCGTAAAAGATCCGGCTCGAATCCGACCGACCGAAGCGAAGACAAGAAATTGGCATAGTCCTCCGAGATCGACATCGTGAATTCACAAGGAGCCAAGTGGATGAATGATAATTCCTTATACTCACAGACATTCCCAAGATAATCAGTGATGCATCCTTCTATCGGATCATCAATATATGTATGAGTCAGTTTCCCTGTCTCCAGTGCCGGAATGGTCATCTCATCCTTAAATGCGTCAAATATGCCATCCTCGCCATATTTATTTAATAAGTAGTTAAGGCCTTTGCTCTTCGGCATTCCGGCCACAGTGATATGGATACCTTTCTTATCTTTATAGAGATACCGCTTTGCACCAAGAGTCTTAAATAATAAGATATCTGTTCCATCTATTTCAAAAAGGCCCAACGTCTTCCGCTCGCCTTTCTGATTCGGCGGAGACAATTCGTCTATATCAATATCATGATATGCAAGGCAAGCGCTTAACTTCTTAAAATATTTAATATTCGCATCATCGAAATGCTTCCGGTTCTTATCCGGCTCTTTAAATTTTATGCTGTCGGTGTCTGAATAAATAAAATCATCTCCTATCTTATATATCAGATCGCAGATCCTTCGGCGGACATATGCTGTGATCCAGACTCCCCAAGGATAAAAAAGACATCTATCATATTTATCATTATACTTTTCTATTTCCTCATGGATCTGCTCCGGATCATTGCTGATGATCCACTCGCCATTGCTGTCCAATAGGATCTCCGGATGATAGATATTCGTGACCATGCATCCATAAATACTGTTAAGGAGCATCTTGAGCAGGAGATATTCATATTCTTTTCCGGCAACATCTTTGAGAGTAGTCTTTCCTTTGTAATATTTCAGCGCACACTTTATTATAGGCTTCGGCAGATAACCGCGCATGGATGTATAAAACTCATGCACTTCCATGGATGACCACTTATACCACTTCTTAATAATGTAGTAATCCTGCTCCGTCATGGTCATGGACAGTTCCTTGGCACTCACAACACGGCCATTATTCATTTCCGGATTTATGACATCAAGACAGCGCGACCGGGAGATATAATTGTCGTAAGGAAAATTGCTTTCGATATCATAAAAAGTGACCGTGAACAGGCAACAGTAATACTTAAGATACATCTCGAAGTCTTCCATGCCTTTTATGTCACGATGTTTAAATGCGCTCATCGGATATAATTCGGCACATATCGCTCCGGGATAAGCAGAGATAATATCTGCTGACTCCATGCCGCTTTTTATAACTTCGCCTACCCATAATGAGCCGCCATGGACAAATCCGCCTTGGAAGGCATCGCGGGCCATGTCATAAACAGGTACTGTCAGACGACAAGCATCCTGCACAGTCTTATACTTCCATGATTTCTTCTTATCCAGTTTACCGTCCGTGTAAAGACATTCTTCCTTGATATCGCGTCTGACATATCCGGTATTGGTAAGCGGAATCTTAAATATCTTTCCTTCTATCTCTATCTGCTCTTGGATGTAGGCCATGACCACTTTTATATCATTGACGCAGTATAGCATTTCATCCGCAGTCAATGGTGTACGCGAGTGCCGGATCTGATCGTAATCAAGATATCCGACCATCTTCTTTACCGGATATTTAAACAGACTATCTGACAGGCTGTTAAGATTTTTATTGGTTAAACGATAAGAACATTTAAATATAACGTTCGTACTACTACGTGCGTATAATGGTTCATATGGCTTGGTGGCAAAAACGTCCTCCCACTCTATCCAATCTTTCATAAACTGGAATTCATATGAAAGATTGTGGATATAGCAGACAAGATGCGTATTTTCATCAAGTTCATAAAATTCGGATATCTTGTCAAGCAATGCCAAGAATTCAATCCAAGTCCGGCCTACGAAGCAGATACCGTTTATGCCGAATTGCCATATGTACATGATCGCGCGCTTATTATATTTTTTCTTTTCTTTTTCTGACAGATAGACATAATCTGTCGTGCTGATTATTTCTCCATGCGAGTCTTCGTAAAAAGACGATGTCTCGATATCAAATGCACAGGCAATGTTATAAATATATTCTTTCTTCCTTCTGACCTTGTATTTCTTGCTGTCCAATAAATCGGACTTTACTTTATCAAAGTCATCGACTGTATTAACGGTTTCCCGGTAAAGGTACTGTTTGAATTTCTCGCTGTCGCATAAGTTTTTCTTGGTATTCATTATAGATTTGATCCCCTTTTCCTTCCAAGATTTCGAATATACCCTTTCCGCCAAGACGCGGCCTTTCCTGCATTACCTTGACTGCCTTTTCGATGATCGTATATCTAAAATTCCTATCTCCGCTTTTGTCCTTCGCATTATCGTATTTATCCAATACACGGAGCAGTTTATCTATCTTGGCCCTGTCATTCGGAATATCTATGCCACTTTCTTCCGATAGGCGCTTCCGGATGTTCTCATACCACTTTTTGGCGCCTTGTTTGGTGGACGTCTCGCTCTCCATGAATGCCTTGGCGCGTTTATATTCTGCCAATAATTTATTTCTGTCCTTGCCGCCTAACTCAAAAAGCGTCTTCTGCCCTTTCGGCTTTGTCTCCTTCGCGGCCTTAAGAGCAGGAGATGATGTAAAATCTCCCTTGGCTGTCAGTCTCTGCGCTCTCTGTCTCGCCATCCTTACTGCGTGACGTGTCAGTTGATGCAATTCTTCATAGGTAAGTTTTCCTGCATCTTCCACACTGATATATGATTTTGTCCTTGCCATTTTAATCCTCCATACAATGTATTATGTAATTATAGAGTATCCATCCGGACGAAGATCTGCCGCATTCAAACATGGATATGTTCGATTTCTTACAGTTACATAACTTTGCAAACATCTCCTGAGTATATCCTTTTTCAATCCGGGCATTCTTTAATCTTTCTATAAATTCTTTTGGTATTTTTCTCACCATCATATTACCTCCGATAATGTAATCAATGCGATCATAATGATCATCAGCCATAAAATAAATACTCCGGCGCTGTGTATATGCTTCCGGGCCGGATCATCAAAATATATTCCAAAGTATTCAATAATCAGCCAGATCAGCGCCAATATTTCAACGGCTATTCCCATCTTTACATAAATCATAAAAAATAAGGCGGCCACACATTTATGACCGCCTTTCCCCCTTTCTTATCTTCTCGATCTGCCATTAGTGCGGCCGCTCTTTTTCTCCTTCTGCCAGTCCGGCGGAAGATCATCATCCGCATCATCATAATTATCAGATCCGGCGCGAAGCGAGTCAGCGAAGTGTACACGTGATACGATCACATCTGTGGTATAACGCTTGTTACCATCCTTATCTTCGTATGATCCGGTCTGAATGCGTCCCTCAAGACCAACACGGCTACCCTTAACAAAATACGCATCAAGCATCTCCGCAGTCTTTCCGAAGGCTACGCAGGAAATAAAGTCTGCATTCTCCTTGTCGCGCTGAACGGCTACGGTAAAGCGTGTCATAAGACCTGCGTCCTTGCCTTTCCCATACTCCTTAATTTCGATATCCTTTGTGATTCTTCCGATTAAACATACACTATTCATTTATTTACATCCTTTCTTTAATAATGTAGATCCGGACGGGCCAACGGATCTGATCGCGTTTGTTGTTGAGGTAATACCATTAACGTTATATTATTGTTTATAGTTACACTGGCCCGTCATTCATGATTATATCAGCATTTTCTTATAAGCGTCACCCCCTTTTTATCTATATCACGGGCCTTGACAGTCAGAAGCGTATAAAAATCTTCTGCATGACCGTCCTTAAGCATCTTCGTGTGTGGCACATTGTATACTATGGCCGCGTCTATAAGATCGTGTTCTGCCTTATACAGTTCCTGTGTAAGAAAAATATTCTTATCACTCAGCATGGAAAACTTCCGCATTTTACCATATGTATCAAGACTGCCCGCTTCTGATAAAAAATAATTCATGTTATCATTGTTCTGTGCTACCATATCAGTCAAAAATCTGTGCCAGTTGATCAGATTCGTGACGTGCATTTCATTAGTCATTTTGTGATTCATTCTTTCCTCCTTTTCTTTAAAATTCAATAAACATATCGCAAAAACTGTTTCTATAAGTACTGGTTGTTCCGTCATTAAAATGTAATACTAAATATTCATGATTAGGATCTATACCACTTCCATCGGTCATGCTTTCGATCTGCTCTGCTTCCTCCCCTCCGGATATTACATCCCAAGCAGTTATTCCGGTATATAATACTTCTCTTATTGCTTTTGTATCATAATCATATTTATTGCCGTTTAATAATACAATTCTAATTACCTTCTTCTGTAATTTTTCATTTGATAATAACCATGTGTGATCGTAAGTGTTTTTCATTTTATTACCTTCCTTTCTATATGACTTTCCTCCGGGACATTACTTGCCCTACCAATAATATATCACATATACGTAAGTAGTGCAATATCTTTGTACTAATTTTACGATTTGTC
>JAZRGY010000075.1:0-7030 GCA_045644485.1 Candidatus Cryptobacteroides sp.
ACAGGTCTGTATTAAAGATTCCTCCACTCACTACGTTCGGTCGGAATGACAAAACGGAATATTTTTTCAGACAAATCATTGCATAATTGAAAATCATTGCTACCTTTGCAGTGTACTAGTTTACTAATACACTTAAACAAATAGACACTTTAAGTAATAAAGCAATGATCACAATCAATGACCTAGGGTTTTCCTACGGGGAAACCGATGTACTGAAAAACATCACAATGAACCTTGAAGAAGGTCACATCTACGGCCTGCTCGGAGAAAACGGAGTAGGCAAGACCACTCTGCTCACCCTCCTCTGCGGATTGAAGAAGCCACAGACTGGCAGCATCGACACAGACGGGATGAAACCCTACGACAGGGAGCCTTCACTTCTGAGCAACCAGTATTATCTGAGCGACGAGGTACCAGCCATGAACATGAAAGCGGAAGAGTATGCAAAGAACTATGGAAAATTCTGGGAAGGCTTCGACATGGACAAGTTCATCGAGGTGATGGGTGTCCTGGAAAACGATCCGAAACAGAAGATGAACAAGATGTCATTCGGACAACTCAAGAAGACCTATATAGCATTTGCGCTAGCCTGCAACACCAAGTATCTGTTCATGGACGAACCTACCAACGGCCTCGATATCCCCTCAAAGGCCCAGTTCAGAAAGGCAGTTACAAAGTACACTCGGGAAGACTCTATCATACTTATCTCAACCCATCAGGTACGTGACCTTGAAAACATCATAGATCCTATAATCATTCTGGACAGAAAGGATGTGCTCCTCAAGGCCGGTCTGGATGAGATCTCCGATAAACTCTATTTCGATTATTCCGCAGAAAGAATCGAAGATGCTCTCTACTGCGAGATGATTCCAGGAGGAAACATTCAGGTACGTCTGAACCAGAGCGGAGAAGAGAGCAAGGTGAACCTCGAAGCACTCTTCAACACCGTACATAAGCACAAAGAACTTATCAAAGGCATCTTTAACAAATAGGCACCATGAAAAAGAACATATTCAATTTCCGCAGATTCGGAAAATACTTCAGCACAGACATACGCACCTGCTGGGCAAATTACGGCCTGAGCATGCTTACCATATCATTTCTCGTCCCAGTGGCTCTTTATTTAATCCTCACCGCATTCAACCTCCTGCTTACCTCCACCTGGGAAGGTCCTTCAATCGGATTCAGATTCTTCGCATTCTGTGTAGCAATCTTCTGCATCATAGTAACAATGCCTGTAAAATGTTACGGCAAGATCACAGAGAAACAGTACGGATCGTTCTGGCTTACCCTTCCTGCATCCAGACTGGAGAAATGTATAAGCATGGTACTGATGACCGTCATCATCGCCCCATTGACCGGTATTGTCATCTACATAGGCATGGATGCTGTCATATGCGCTCTGGACCACACCTGCGGAAGAAACCTCATCGCTGGAGGCATTGAATTCATCAAGGGTATCGGTCATATGAAGGAAATCACACTGAACATGGTAGATGAAGCCGTTACGATCGAAAACGCAGAAATAACCCAGAACCTCCTCAGTCAGATAAGTTCGCCATGGCTATATGCAGACGAAATCTTCGGCATGACACTTCCATTCCTTCTCGGAGCATTATTCTTCAAGAGCGGAAAAACAGCAAAGACATTCCTGGCCATCTTCGCTGTCAGCACAGCGACAAGCATAATCATGTCACCTTTCATGACAAACTTCGCAAGCGAAATCGTAAGCAGTGTAGATGCCGACCCTGAAGCAGTCATGCAGTTGTTCAACCACGGAATATTCAAGAATCTGGTATTGATCGACACGATAAGCGACACCCTCATCAATCTTGCATTGATCGCAGGAATCTGGTTCAGAATCAAAACTTTAAAACATTAAAGAACCCCACGTAGGGGCTCCGCCCCTTCCCAGGATGATAACATTATGGAATTCAACAACAACAAACCAATATATCTGCAGATCTGCGACGCGATATGCGAGCAGATCCTAAGCGGAACGCTGAGTCCGGACGATCGCATCCCTTCGGTGCGCGAGTACGGGTCAGAGATCGGGGTAAACCCCAACACGATAATGCGTTCCTACGAGAAACTCACTGCTGACGGGATCATCTACAACAAGCGTGGAATCGGTTATTTCATAAGCCCTGACGCACAAGAAACCGTACTTAAGAGACAAAGAATGGAGTTTCTGGAGAACGAACTGCCACAGATCCTGCGCAGGATGCAACTTCTGGGGATCGATGCTTCGGTTTTGGAGGAGATGGCCAAGTCGCTTCGCTCATAGCAACGACTTTTTGCGATATGCATATTTATTGCTACATTTGCAGCCGCTAAAACCTATGCCGGATAAAAAACCGGAAAAATGATCAAGACCATAAAGAAATTATCAGCAATTACGATACTGGCAGTAAGTTCCATGTCATGCAGTCTGGCTCTTCTCAATGATAAGGAAGATCCATTGGACGGAAATCTGAAGATTGTTGTAAACGGAGTAATATCCGATGTCGCAACCAATGCGCCCATATCAGACATCAAGGTCACATTCTCTGCATTTGCCGAGAACTCCCCTTCCGTACTTCCTCTTATCAGCAAGACGGTCCACACAGACAGCAAAGGAGTCTATACCGTCGAGGCGCTCGGATTTTCTGGTCCGGTAACATGCACACTGACAGCAGAAAGCACAGAGCAGACAGTGGCTCAATATGAAACCATGACCAATAAGATTGTGGCGACTTGCAGCGGAAACTCACTGGACAGCAGCAGCAACACGTTTGTTGTCAACGACTGCAATTTTCAGATGAAGAAAAACTAAGACGGCCTGCCGTCAGAATCACGCCATTCCTTAGGAGAACATCCCACTATCTTGACGAATTGTCTGTGGAAATTTGACTTATCGCTGAAGCCTGAGGCTTCGGCGATAATGTTTATTGAGGCGTCCTTATTTTCCAGAAGCAGAATCTTGGCCTCTTCAATCCTGAGTCCTGTCCTCCATGTCCTGAAGTCCATACCGACCCTCGTTGCGAAATAAAGATGCAGAATATCCTTGGAAGTATGCAGTTCACGGGCAATCTCATCACGTGTCTTGTCATACTCACGGAAGCGTTTCTCCTCCACCCACTTTTCCAAGGCTTTTTCAAGGCGTATGAATCCGGCCTCTGTATTGTCCGAAAGCACCACCTCATCCTGAACTGTCTTTCCCTTTGCCTTCTTCGCCTTCTTCCTTCTGTTCTCGTCTATCCTTCTCATCAGGTCCTGGCCGGAAAGAGTCTTGTAGGCAAATGCATCCAGCACAAGTTTATGACTTCCCAGGAATGAAAGGAAGTTGGAAGTCAGATAGAGCATATAAAGGAGATACCACAAAGTATATAGACTTGCAACAGCCATCTTATGAGGTAGAAACCAATAAAGGGTAAGATATACAAGCACGAAAAGATTCGTAAGCATCGTGATCACATAACAGAAACGGACCCACTTCAGTTTGTGGTCGGCATCATCGTCATAATAACTCTCGAACTCCTTCAGAGACTGCTTATAGGCTTTGTGGAAATACACGATATACGTCACAGTCTGTATCAGGAAGGATGTCAGGGCAGTTATGCACATACCCCAGAAATAGTTCACGTTGCCTGATTTGTAAGACTCCAGGAGCATGAACGAAATAAGTGCTGAAAAGAAAAGTCCTGGAAGAAAGAGATTCTGATACCTGTGGCGTTCGGCCTTCAGGAGAGCAATCATCGAATAGGAGACTATAACGGTCGAAAAATGGACAACGATATAGATCACCAGCATCGTCAGAAGTTCCCAGTCCCAGATATAATCCTTGCCATACTGCCCCATGGTGTAGAACATCATGAAACCGCATATCATGAAACTCACGACAATCGCAAGTTTCGACTTCGCAAGTTTCTCACTATAATCGGAATTAGGAATCTTGATGAGCATGAGAAGCAGCGCGAGGACACTAGACCCCACTCCCACGATTAGTTGGACCGCCGTATCCGTATTTACATTCAACGGAATCATTCAAACGTGTGCAATAATCTGCGAAAATACGGATTTTTTCGCTATTTTTGCAATCGTTTTTTGCCGTTTTTGCCAAAACGGTTTGAACTTGACAAGATTTTGAAGGATAATATGTTAGATTTCAATACAATAGAGAGACTCGACAAGATTGCGACTCCGTTCTACTACTACGACATGGACCTGTTCCGCAAGACGGTGGACCATGTAGCGGAACTCGCTTCGCAGCACGACCTTAAGGTCCATTATGCTGTCAAGGCGAATGTGGAACGCAGACTTCTCGAGTACATCAGTTCAAAGGGCTTCGGAGCGGACTGCGTCAGTGGAAACGAGGTCCTGCATGCTCATGACTGCGGATTCCCGGCAGAAAAGATCGTATATGCAGGAGTCGGAAAGAGCGATAAGGAGATATATAACGCCCTGATGTTAGGAATCGAGGCCTTCAACTGCGAATCCCTTCAGGAGATATATGTCATCAACGAGATGGCACACCGCTACGGATGTAAAGCCAATGTATCCGTACGTATAAATCCGGATATCGACGCACATACACATAAATATGTGACCACCGGTCTCTACGAGAACAAGTTCGGAATCTCTCAACATGAATTCGAAAAACTCATCGAAATCATCGGAAAGAGCGAACATATAAACTTCATCGGCCTGCACTTCCATATCGGATCGCAGATTACCCGCGTCGACGAAGTATTTGCACTCGAATGTAAACGAGTAAACGAAATCGTGGCATATTTCGAGAGGAACGGCCTTAAGATAGGAAACATAAACCTCGGAGGAGGTCTCGGAGTAGATTACGACGACCCTGACGGTTCCCCTATTGCAGACTTCGGAACATGGTTCCGCACCATTTCGGAAAACATCGTACGCCGTCCGGATCAGAAGGTCCATGTCGAGCCAGGCCGTTCTCTGGTGGCTCAATGCGCAACCTTGATCTCACGTGTCCTCTTCGTCAAAAGCGGCGAGACAAAGAACTTCCTGATCATGGATGCCGGCATGAACGACCTCATACGTCCGGCCCTTTATGGCGCCTATCACAAGATTGAAAACCTCTCGGCAGAGATGAGAACATTCTTCCCTACCCATCAGGCTTATGACATCGTAGGTCCCGTATGTGAGTCAAGTGACGTCTGGGGAGCAGGAAGGCTTCTTCCTCTGAGCGTACGAGGAGACCTTATGGCTATACGCAGCACCGGCGCATACGGCCAGGTGATGGCAAGCCGTTACAACATGAAGGACCTTGCTCCGTCTGTATTCAGCGACCGTCTTGACGATGCTCCGCAGATGACCGACTACTTCATGTAGGATAGCATCCCGAGCGGCTCCATTGTCATCCCGAGCGAAGTCGAGGGATCTTTAAAAGAAAGGAAAAAGATAATAAGATATGTTTGAGAATTTAAGTGAAAGACTAGAGAGATCGTTCAAGATCCTCAAAGGCGAAGGAAAGATAACCGAGATCAACATCTCGGAAGCGATGAAGGACATACGCCGTGCCCTTCTCGACGCCGACGTGAGTTACAAGATCGCTAAGCAGTTCTGCGACGACGTAAAGAAGAAAGCGATCGGACAGAATGTGCTCACAGCGGTGAAGCCTCAGCAGATGATCGTAAAGATCGTTCATGACGAACTCGCAGCGCTGATGGGAAGCGAGTCTGCAGACATCAACGTGAAGGGCTCGCCTGCAGTGGTACTCGTAGCCGGTCTCAACGGTTCGGGTAAGACAACATTCTCAGGAAAACTCGCTCTCAACATCAAGAGCAAGAGAGGCATGAAGGTAATGCTCGCAGCCTGCGACTACTTCCGCCCTGCTGCGATAGACCAGTTGAAGGTCCTCGGAGAGCAGATCGGAGTACCGGTATACTCGGAAGAGGGCGTCAAGGATCCGATCCAGATTGCTCGCGGAGCCATCGCCAAGGCCAAGGCTGAGGGATATTCTGTAGTGATCGTCGATACTGCCGGACGTCTTGCCGTGGATCAGGAACTCATGGACGAGATTTCTGCATTGCACTCGGATCTGCAGCCATCGGAAACTCTCTTCGTTGTCGATGCGATGACAGGTCAGGATGCAGTAGAGACCGCCAAGGCATTCAACGACAGGCTTGACTTCGACGGAGTTGTCCTCACCAAGATGGATGGTGACACACGCGGTGGTGCAGCACTTTCAATCAAGGCTGTAGTAGGCAAACCTATCAAATTCGTCAGCACAGGCGAAAAGATGGAAGCCCTTGATGTGTTCCACCCAGCACGAATTGCAGACCGCATCCTCGGAATGGGAGACGTTGTTTCCCTCGTAGAGAAGGCCCAGGAGCAGTTCGATGAGGCTCAGGCACGTGAACTCAAGAAGAAACTCGCCAAGGACCAGTTCACTCTCTGGGATTTCTACCAGCAGATACAGCAGATCAAGAAGATGGGTAACATCAAGGATCTGGCATCCATGATTCCAGGCATGGGTAAGGCTTTGAAGGATGTGGATATGGACAACAGTTCATTCAAGAGCACCGAAGCGATCATCCTTTCCATGACTCCTTATGAGCGTGAGCATCCGGAAGCAATCAACGGAAGCCGCAGGAAGAGAATTGCAGACGGTTCAGGAACTTCACTCCCTGAGGTAAACAAACTCCTCAAGCAGTTCGAAGGTACACGCAAGATGATGAAGACAGTCATGGGTGCAAATCTCGGCAGCATGATGCGCCCAGGCGGATTTCACGGTGGCAAGAAACGTCGCTAGGAGATGCTTCGGGTGATTCCGGTCATACGTTACAAAAAGAGACTGACTAAAATTTAGTCAGTCTCTTTTTCTCTAATGTTTAAACCTAGGGTTTAGCCGCGGACATAGTGGGGCATGTCGGTTGGGATCACCATGGAGATTTCAACCAGACCGGCAACTACTCCGTCCTGCTTCCAGGCTGTCTGATAGATCATCTTCTTCAGCCCGTTCTTCTCTATCGTATAGGCATTGGATCCCCCTGTCACGAGGAGGTGACGGATAATT
>JAZRGY010000076.1:0-3643 GCA_045644485.1 Candidatus Cryptobacteroides sp.
GTGACGCTACTGCCGATTTCAAATATAACGTTGCCGGTCCTAAGTGGTCAGACGATTCAAAGTCAGTATATTTCGCCGCTCTTGCAGAAGGCATAGAGGGCATCTTCAGAGCGGATGCCCCACAGGCGAACGTGCCTGAGGGAGCCATGATGAAGCCGGCACCTTGGAAGATAGAGCGTATCACAGGAGACGACCTCTGGAACGACTTCGGTTCGCCATTCCACATTGCACAGTCTGAGGACGGATGCACAACTTTCTATACAACTTGGTGCAGCCTTGACTTCCCTAATGAACTCGTGGCTGTAAAGGTAGATCCTAAGGGCACAAGAAGCGCTAGCGGATCGACTGCACTTAAGGCTGAATGTCCTCTTATGAATGCAGGAGTTGAATATACTCAGATCACAAGCGAGAACGAGCACATCCTCTCACAGATCGCCGGACACGACACTGAGGCAAGATATGTAAAGACTGTTGACGGCAAGGACATGCTCACTTGGGTGCTCTACCCACCACAGTTTGATCCGGCAAAGGAATATCCATCCATCCTTATCTGCCTCGGAGGCCCTCAGGGTACACTCAGCCAGGGCTGGTCATACCGTTGGAACTACCGCCTCATGGCATCGCAGGGCTACGTTGTGGTGCTCCCTAACAGAAGAGGTACAACTGCCTTCGGCCAGGAGTGGACAGAGCAGATTTCAGGAGACTATCCGGGCCTCAACATGCAGGACTACCTTGCCGCTGCACGCGAACTCAAGTCCGAGAAATATGTAGGCAAGATGGCGGCCTGCGGTGCAAGTTACGGTGGCTATTCGGTATACAACCTCTGCGGTATCCATGAGAATACCTTCGACGCGTTCATCGCTCATGCCGGCATCTTCAATGAGGAGCATATGTATATGACCACAGAAGAGATGTGGTTCCCTAATTTCGACAATGGAGGAAACCACGAGACCGTGATCGACCCACGCGTAGGAACCCCGGAGGCTCCTGTAGGTCCGGCAGGCGACGGAGTGACATTCGGTGGCATCAAGCAGGGAGGTTCCCCTTGGAGCAATGACCCTAAGGCAGTGAGACATTACGCACTTTCTCCGCATAAGTTCGTGACCAGATGGCACACTCCTCTGATGGTCATCCATGGCGCAATGGACTACCGCGTACCGGTTGACGAGGGTATGGCCGCATATAACGCCGCCCAGATGATGGGTGTACCTTCAAGACTCCTCATCTTCCCTGACGAGAACCATTGGATCCTCAAGCCGCAGAACGCCATGATGTGGCACCGAGAGTACTTCCGCTGGCTTGACCAGTGGTGCAAATAGCCCGGGACGGTTCTTGGATGGACTGTTCATGGATGGACGGTCTGTCTGCTCCGTAATCCACAAACTCGGATGTGGGATGACATAACAAAACCCCGAAAGTTATACAAGGAACTTTCGGGGTTCATGTGATATATTCGCAGAATCAATGTATAACTACTTCACGAGTGCGCCCACAGGAGCAGCGTAGCGGAGTGTCTTGCCGAGAATACAGTTTGCGAATGTCACAACCTCCTCGTTTCCGATCTCGATGTTGGCTGTCTGGCGTGGTCCGAGTGTCAATGGATGGAAACCAGTGCTGAATTCAAGAGAGAATGTGATATCGGAGTTGTTTGTGATGGTATAGTGGGCATAACCCTCTTTCTGCTTGCTTACCTCAAACTTTACACAAGCCGCAACAAGAGCCTTCACATACTCCTCTTTACCCATAAGATAGTTATCATACAAAGCGACTGTACGTCCAGCGAACATAGCCTCCTTTACGCTCTCGAGAGTTTTCTCCTTTGCCAGAACAAGAGTCATAGGACGAACTGTCTTGTACTGGGTGGTGATAGGGCCATGGATATCTGAGTTAGCAAATGGATGAAGACCATATTTCTCTACCCAATCATATGAAATCGGATATGACTCGATGTCATTGAAAATCTCGACGCCATGGATCTTTCCCTGGGCGATGAGTTCCTCATGAAGCGGATACATGGTACATTTGTCATCTGGCCAGCCCGGATGGTTCCAGAGGATATACGCGCCCTGCTTGTACAAAGCCTCAAGAGCATCGATAGGCTCCTTTGTTTCTGCGGCATTTGCATCCTTTACGAAGAGAGCATTCATATGTCCGAAGGGCTTGCTTCTGGTAATTTCAGTTCCGGGAATGATGATGAGATCTCTATTTCCCTTTGCATCTAGCGCAATTTCATATGAAGTATTAAGGTCTACCTTCTTGCTGAAATACTCCTTCTTAGGTCTATACTCGACGTGGTCGGTAATGGCGATGACATCCAAGCCGTCAAGCCAGGCCTCTGAGACACGGAAACTCGGCCAGACATCACCATCTGAAAAACAAGTATGGATATGGAAATCTCCCTTGAGAGTCTTATATCCATCCACATCCGGGATACGGATTTCCTGTCTTACATAATCACCAACGATATTGGTATGAATGAAGGTATCCTCACCGGGAACCTGAGCCCAAAGGGCAGAAGCAGAAGCGAATAAAGCCGCTGCCATTGAAATGACTTTTTTCATGATCATGTGGTTTGATTTGTACCCCCATGCGGAATCGAACCGCAACCGTCAGAACCGGAATCTGAAATTCTATCCATTAAACTATAGGGGCGGATATTTTTACAAAGATAGACTATTTTGCTCATTTCGCCACAAAATAAGGCATTATTGTTCAATGTGGTGAAATAGTAGGGGGCCATATCGGGATAATTAGTATTTTTGCATCCATGAAACATGCTTACCTATTCCCTGGCCAGGGCTCGCAGTTTCCGGGCATGGCCAAAGACCTTTATGAAAGCAACGCGACAGCCCGCGAGATGCTGGACAAGGCAAACGAAATCCTGGGCTTCAGGATTACAGATATAATGTTCGAAGGCACAGCCGAAGATCTCAAGCAGACCAAGGTTACCCAGCCTGCGATTTTCCTTCATTCCACAGTACTTGCCAAATGTCTTCCTGACTTCTGTCCGGATATGGTGGCAGGACATTCGCTCGGAGAATTCTCAGCACTCGTTGCGGCAGGCGCAATGGACTTTGAAGAGGGCTTGAAACTCGTTTCCATCCGCGCCCAGGCAATGCAGAAAGCCTGCGAAGTTACCCCTGGTACCATGGCGGGGATAATCGCCCTTCCGACCGAAAAGACCGAAGAGATCTGTGCTGAGTGTGAAGGAGTTGTAGTTGCAGCAAACTACAACTGCGAGGGCCAGGTCGTTATCTCCGGAGAAAAGGAGGCGGTAAATGCCGCTTGTGAGAAAATGAAGGAAGCCGGCGCCAAAAGAGCCCTCCCTCTCCCGGTCGGAGGTGCTTTCCACTCCCCTCTTATGGAACCCGCGAGAGCGGAACTCGCCGAAGGAATCGAGAAGGCGGTTTTCCATAAACCGGTATGCCCTGTGTACCAGAATGTAACTGCCGAACCTACCACAGACCCAGCAGTGATAAAGGCCAACCTTCTCGCTCAGCTGACTGCCCCGGTAAGATGGACACAGAGCGTCAGGAATATGCTCGGTGACGGCGCAGAACACTTCACGGAACTCGGTCCAGGAAAAGTTCTTCAGGGACTTGTGGCAAAGATCAGCGAGACACCCGTGACCATCGACGGCCTC
>JAZRGY010000077.1:0-2324 GCA_045644485.1 Candidatus Cryptobacteroides sp.
CTGCGGATCAGCATGTGTATGTCGCTGGTTTTTGCCCAGTCCAACAGTTCCATTACCAGATCCGGTACATACTGCGGAAGCGTTCCAAAGTGCAGAACATGTCCCTCCTGATCGACTACACCTACCGGACGGGAACGGAAAACACCGGATTCCTCCACCAGCCCTCTCGTCATGATGCCATGCGCAATCAACAGATCATCCACAGAATACGGATCCAGCGAGCCCATCATTTCGTAAATCTCGTAGGCATTTTTGACCTCTGCGATATCCTTTGGAGGTGCTATGATCCGCTTACCGCTGAGGACGGCGGTGACCTGCTCCAGACTCAACGTATTCTGTTCAATGGCCAGAGAAGAATAGATTGTCCGGATACGGTTGGAGCGACGCAGCATGGGGTTTGTAGATAAGCCCAGCGAAGCATTTACATGACCGACCAACTCGGCAATTTCAGCAACTTCATCCAGAATTGCAGTTGTAATCTCAAACGGTGGTTTTCTGTTGCGCATTGTCATCACCTCACGATCAGTATAACATTTCATCGCTCGTTTATCAACACAAAACGATTGATGAAATGAGCGATGAAAACCCTCGTTGGCAACTACAGCCGGGTCTCAGTTGGCTCGGAGTGAAGTTGACATGCCCGCCCAACGGTGGGCTCCGTAATTTAATACTTTTATGGAAAAGAGGTGCCACTTTGGGCACCTCTTTTGAGCGTTTACGGATAAATAAAACGTTTAAGACAACCACTAAATCAAACAGCCATCCTTCAGCCGCAGCACTTCGTCGGCTTTGTCGGCAATGGACAAGTCGTGGGTGACCACGATGACACAGTAGCCTTCTTCGTGGGCCAGTTTCTGCAGCAGGTCGATGACGATCTCGCTGTTTTCGGTGTCCAGATTGCCGGTGGGTTCATCGGCAAGGATGATCTTTGCATCACTTGCCAACGCTCTTGCGATGGCCACTCTCTGCTGTTCACCGCCGGAAAGCATGGCGGGCAGGCGCTTGAAATAGGTTTCGTCCAGGCCTACGGCACGGAGTTTTTCCTCAGCGATGTTTTTGGCATCGGGGACTTTTTTCAGTTCCAGCGGGAAGGTGACGTTCTCCATTACCGACAGCAAGGGCAGCAGGTTGTAACTCTGGTAGATCACCGCCACCGTATCCCGATGATACAGATCCCGGTCGATTTCGGCGGTGGTCTTGTCCTCATAGACCACTTGTCCCTCGGTGGGGATATCCAGCGCTGCCAGCAGGGACAAAAGCGTAGTCTTGCCGCTGCCGGATTTACCGATCAGGGCATAAAACTTCCCCGGCTCGAACTCGTAAGTAATGCCCTTGAGGGCCTTCACCGTCTGATATTTGCTTTTGTAGGTATAAGCCAGATCCTCGATTTTCAAAACAGACATAATGCTCCTCCTTTATTCTCTTGCCCCAAGGATCAGCATGGGGGATTTCTTCGATTCCGGAATCACCAGAACGAAACATAACAGCGATAATGCAAACCAAACGGCGGCCGACGCAAAGGCCGCTACCTCCGGCTGACTTTGAATGGCGATGGCGTACAGATCTTCCTGCTCCACATTCTCCTTTGCCAGCATGGCGGAGAAAGAGGTATCAGCCAAATCTACCTGTGCGGTATCCAGAATATATGCTGCCACTCTATCGGAAATAGAATGACCCAACACACCGCCTGTGACGGCACCAAGTAAGCAAATCAATAGCAGTCCCGACAGTACGGCGGCAGGGATCTGCCGTTTTTTCACGCCCAGCGAACGCAATGTCGCGATCTGTCGACGGTTTTGCAGTACTGTCAACACCGAAAGCAGAATAATGACCACCACGGCGGCGGCGCAGGCCAGATACAGGGTCAAGCGGCTGACGGTATCCAACTGCCGCAGACTCTGCTTAATAGCACCGTAACCCTGATCGTAAATCTTAAAATTTACTCTGTACTGGCCCTTTTTCTGCTCCATCAAACCCGATGCTTCCATATCGCTCATGAAGTACATAGTTTGCTCATCATCCAGCAAAATGGTGGTGTTGTATTTGGACAGCGGAACATCCGGTTGATTCGCAATGGATGCCTGCGGCACAATCACCACACGCCGATCGATGCCCTCGTCCTTGGTGTACTGCACATCCTTGCTGAAGAGGCTTCTCGTGATCTTACCGCTGTAGAAGCCCACAATTTCAAACTCACCTTCATCAAAAAACAGGTCGGTCATTTCCAAAGAATATTCTCCGGTGGCCTCATCATAATGCTGCACGATGGGTTCGTAATAGGTATCTACCGTTGCCGACCGGATATTGTACCCATAAGTTGCCTC
>JAZRGY010000078.1:0-24661 GCA_045644485.1 Candidatus Cryptobacteroides sp.
CGGCCTCTCAGGCCATTCCTGACCACTTTTTTAGACCCACAGAAAAAGCATTTTTTTAACCATATCAATGATAATCTTTACAAATGTAAGAAAATCAGTTGATTACAAGGATTTCATCCTACAAAATGTCCACCCCGCCCAAAAACAGGCATCCTTTTGCGTGTCGTGGTGTCAAAACGGGAGTTTGGGCTTGGTTTCTGGACACGACGCGCAGAAGTGCCCCTCGAATTGCGTGTCAGGGACCGCTTTTAAAGATTCCTCGACTCACATCGTTCGCTCGGAATGACAGGAGTAGAGGTCGCTCGGAATGACACACTAGGAGTCTTCCTCAAAGGATCACTCCTCGTAGGTTTGCGACGCGCAACTTCTATTTAACTTTTGCGTGTCGGGGTGTCAAAACGGGGGTTTGGACTTGGTTTCTGGACACGACGCGCAGAAATGTCCCTTGAGTTGCGTTTCGGGGACCGCTTTTAAAGATTCCTCGACTCACTTCGTTCGCTCGGAATGACACCCTAGGATTCTTCCTCAAAGTCTCACTCCTCGTAGGTTTGCGACGCGCAACTTCTATTTAACTTTTGCGTGTCGTGGTGTCAAAACAGGTGTTTGGGCTTGGTTTCTGGACACGACGCGCAGAAATGTCCCTCGAATTGCGTGTCAGGGACCGCTTTTAAAGATTCCTCGACTCACTTCGTTCGCTCGGAATGACAGGAGTAGAGGTCGCTCGGAATGACACCCTAGGGCCCCTCCTCAAAGGATCACTCCTCGTAGGTTTGCGACGCGCAACTTCTATTTAACTTTTGCGTGTCGTGGTGTCAAAACGGGAGTTTGGGCTTGGTTTCTGGACACGACGCGCAGAAATGCCCCTTGAATTGCGTGTCAGGGACCGCCTTTAAAGATTCCTCGACTCACTTCGTTCGCTCGGAATGACAGGAGTAGAGGTCGCTCAGAATGACACCCTAGGGTCCTCCTCAATGTTCCTTAGAATGACAGAACAAGATTTTCCTCGGAATGACAGAATCGGTAACTCTTGAACTCCAATCGGTAACTTCTGAACTTCGTAAGGGTGGTGTAGCGTTAAAACAACGAATTATCGAAAATCATGAGAAGCCGATCCCAAAGGGTCGGCTTCTGGTATATATAGGAGGCTTACAGTTCGAATATTATGTTGTGAAAGTGGTGAGCATCGCTGCCCGCCACAAGATGTATGCTGTCGTGTACTTGCTTTGAGTATAAATCAGTGCAGTCCCGAGTCTGTTTGCTGCTCCAGATGACAATTAGGTCTCAAGTGCTATGGAATCATTCGGTTCACCCTATAAGATTCATATACCTTTGCTTTTCTCTTGTCTGGTTGACCAGCATCTTGTTCGATAGGAGAAATATTAATAGATATATTTTTATTTAATCTATCTATTTTAAGTGCAGTATTTTCAGCCTTATTGTTAAATGTCGGTCTTTTATAATCTATGATCCAATCAGACGCGCTGAATTTCCAATCTCCTGATGGTAAGCCAACTATTTTAGTCTGTTCACCATTGAACAGTACTGTTCTATATAGAATATCTTCTGTTCTTTTATCATTTGGATCATCTGGATTTATCAGACGTGGATATGACATCATGATATCTAAATTATCAAAAGAACTCAGCCCCGATGTTGTAAGTTCTACAAATACCAAATCATATCCTAAATCTAGACAAACATAATTATCAAAAGTGTGTGTGCTATTCTTTTCGAGGATATATTTGACAATAGAAAATGTTGGATCAGATACTAAAAGCATGTCTTCGTATCGCATTGGGTCACTTAAATCCGTACCGTCATCATCAGTAAAGAAATCATATACCCAATAAAGGTCATTACCCGGCACATCAAACCCACGAAGGGACATGTTTCCAATTGCAGGTAATATTATTTTTGTACCTGTACCATTAGAACAGATATCTGCCCCTGCATTTGTTGCATAGTTATTATAAATTCCCATCTCTGCACTATTAAATTCCAGAGTAGAATTATTTGCCATAAAAATACCTCCCCCGACTCCAGAAACGTCAGATGCATCCTTATTAGAGGCTGTGGTATATGAAATGTTTTCAATGCCATTTGCACTGTTGGAACGTATGAGTCCTTCTCCGAAGGTCATCTGCACTCCGTTTGTCATGTATATTCCGCCTCCGATGTTTGCAGAGTTAGCCTCCATTGATGCAGCAAGAGTTAATTTGATATTTCCATCAGCACTTACAGCACCTCCAGCCTTGGCAGTATTACCTGAGAAAGTACCGCCTGTACAAGAAATAGTTTTCTGTGATCCACCGCTTTGATTATAGACATATAGTCCTCCACCGAAATTAGTGGCTTTATTATTACGGATGTTGCTTGTCTTAGCCATACTGAAGGCTCCATTGTATAATGCGATTGCGCCTCCGTTGGATGTTACAGTATTTTCTGACATGTTAGCGGTTCCAAGAATTACACTGCCATTGTTTACGTAAAAGACACCACCATTGGCTGCTTTATTTTGATTTGACGTAATTGTCGCAGCAGTTGCAGTAATACTACCTCCATTCACATAGAGTGCGCCACCGTTTTGACTCGCATTATTATTTGAGATGTTTGTATTGCCAGTCAGTGTGATATCTCCGGCTGCGTAAATAGCACCACCATTTTGGGCATTGTTATTCTTTATATCCGCACTCGCACTGCCGTACATTGTAAAAGCACCCTTACCCAAGTAAATAGCGCCACCATCTCCTTTTGTCGAAGAGTTACTATCCGCAATTAAAGAGGCTGCATCCTTGACACTGAATGAACCACCTCCTATATACACTCCACCTCCATTTGATTCTGAACTATTACTCTGAAGGCTTGTTGTTCCATTAACATAGAAATTACCTTCTTCCATCATTATGGCAGCACCAGAGGAACGAGCATAATTAGACATAAGGCTTCCATTAACTATTGTTGCTGTAGGGATACCCTTAGTCAAAGTTTCATAATTAGCATGAGCCTTAAGTTTTGTTTGTGCTTCTTGAGAAAGTTGACTGATCATCTCAGAAATCTTATTTCTCATCAAGTAGACGCCTGCGCCATTTCCATCTGATTCGTTTCCCGAAATTGTACCTTTATTCAGTTGGAAATTAACCACTTTAAGACGTCCAAAATCACTTTCGCTATCAGAAATTCTAATCATTACAAGAGCAAGTCCTCCACCAGCAACTTCCGCATAATTATTGGAGAGGTCTCCTGTGTTCATTGTACAAGTTCCTGAATCTATCAGCACTCCACCACCGTATCCCGTATCTACCAAGTACTTGTCATCGTCATTGTTTTCATATTTATATCCGGATTCATTCACTCTTTTATAATCTAGAGAAGTAGGATCCCAAGTAAAAGTTCCGTTAGAGTTCTTTATTACCGTAGCATAAGCCATATCCTTGCCTTGGTAAACCTTATTGCCTGTAATATTTGTTCCGTTAAGGACCAGACTACCTCCAGTATTTACATGGACACCTCCACCGCGTTGATGTGCTATATTTCCACTGATGCTACCGCCATTCAAATTCAAGGTACAGCCATAACTTGTATGTATACCACCCCCAACAGTGTAAGCCTCATTATTATTTATTTCTCCAGACTCAAAGTTAAATGTTACATCTGCAGTCAAATGCAATCCTCCAGCACCATGAATGACTGCTCTATTATTGTTGATCTGGCTTTCAGACATTGTAAGAATCGCTCTGGTGCCTAATTGTCCACCACCACCATAATACATTGCAGCATTATGGTTTACCTCTGTATTAGTTAATTTAAATCTTGAATTTCTTATGAGTTCGCCATCTTTATGTTCTTTAGCCCTGTAATAACCTACAAAGTAGAATCCTCCTCCACGGCCGGAATTCGTTGATACTTCATACTCTCGTTTCTCTGAACTCATAGCAGTATTATAGATAATCTTTGAATTATCTATGTCTGTATTTATACCACTAAAAATTCCTCCTCCATTTATGGCGGCATAGTTATATTGAATATTACAGAATTCAATATCGCATTTCATATCATCAAATGGTTCGCTGGCTGTACTTGAAGTAGGGATATAAATACCACCACCTTGACCTGTTATACCACTTACCCATGCATTGTTGCTATTCTGAGTAAAGGTCGGATCTGCTCCATCATAATTGGTCGCTTTGTTGTATTCTATAACAACAGGGTCACTTTGACTATTACCCTTAATATTTAAAGTCCTGGCGTAAATTGCTCCTCCTGAATGCTTTGCACTATTATGATGAATTTTTGTATTGCCTTGGATTGTCAATGTATTACTTGTTCCTGCTTTACATATCGCACCACCAAGTCTTTCTGCTGAATTATGACTTAATTCACCATTTTCAATTATTAGGGTACCATTGTTAACATAGAATGCACCACCATCGTTACTAGCACTACAGTCTTTAATAGTCGCATTGGTGATAGTCATCTTACCTGTGATGTATGCACAACCTCCATTTGCAGCCTTACCATTGATAATTATTCCGGGCCCGTTAATTGTCAATGTTCCAGAAATATTAAATATCTGAATATTATTTCCATTGAGAGTTTGACCATTTAAGTTTATCGTAGCACTCTTTCCAGAATCCACTGTCAAAGTTCCGGTTTGGGTCTGATTTGATGTCACTTTATAATTCCCACTTAGTGAACCTGTCTTAGGGAGGGTGGTTTGCCCCCATGCTTGATTGCAAACAATCAGGCCAACTATCAAAAGTATGATATTTAATATGTACTGTTTCATGTATTTCTTAGTTACAGGTTTACAATCATTCGCGAACATAGACAGTATTTACAAACTTATCCAAAATAGAAGCAGGCCAAATAAGTTGCAGATCATCTAAATATACTGCTTGAACAAGAATCGTAAAATCAAGAACAGCATTCACGACAGGTGGCTTTGCTGTCAATGTGTAGGATTCAAACAACTTTGCAGTAGATTCTCCGCGCGGTATAGGATTCAGGTGATAATAGTAGCCGTCAGTATGTTTATACCATCCATTTGTCGCAGAGGTTGATGGCTCGACATTTCCATTATCTGCACCCCAAATAAAGTCTCCTTCTTCTTCAGGATTCCATGACGCTACTATATGGTCATCAACAAAAGTTTCGGTAGAATTTGGAAGGACCCAATTACCAACAAGCATTGCTCTGACATAGACGGATGAAAGTCCTGTGTTTCTAATCGACAAATTATCCTTTACAGGTTGCCCAAGCCCATTCCTACTGATTTGGTCAGTAACCTCAATCTCTACTTCCTCAGGTGTAGAAATGACATAAGTATAAATCTTGTCCTTTTCCCAGATAGGGGTAAAATCCTTTAACTTTCTTGAAAGAACGTAATTATGTTCTCTTGTACCTCCTGATGGATCAGGCGATATCAGTGTCATGTATATCTCAATCTTAGCATCGTCACTTAATGTCTGAGGGAGGAGATACATTTCTTCTCCAAGAGCAGTTCCGCTGGATGGTTGTATACCAGGATCGAATGAATGGTTGTAATCAGAAGTGGAGGTTGCATCTACATTCCAAGACCCGGTAGCCATGATCCTGTCTCCCTTATTGTAGATATTGGTGAATGTGATCGAATTGATTACGCCTTCATCTAATGTACCTGTCTTAATCCTGATTTTTGACAAAACATGCTGAAGATTTATAGATACAGCATCTGTAACATTGCCCGGTATTAAGTCAGACGCTCCGTCCATTATATCGTATTGCTCACTAAGAATATCTGGGACAATGTATGTAAGTGATACTTGGTTTCCGACGGATCCTATCTGAAATACTTCGTTTGAGTGAGAGTACGGAGTGTAAGCAAAGAATTTGAGCCAAGAACCGCCTCCTGGCCAATATAAATATGGATTGCTCTCAGTTCCATATGTAGAAAGATTGAGGTTGTCCATAAAAACAACATCAGTAGCGTCAGGAGAAGCCTCGTAAAGATCCGAATCAGATTGGAAAGCATACACTCCTAAAGTAGGGGATAATCCCTTGCCTTCTGCACGTGTATCAATGGTATGTACATATACACTATCAGGGTTATCCTCCTCAATCATGTACATATAAATCTGTGAACCCTCATATTCTTCACAATACATCTGTATCGCTTCTGAGCGGGTCATACCTTCAACTACATCGGGAACCCATCCGGATGACGCATTGATTTCGAATGTTACGACCTCTGATTTTGAAGCCTGATTTCCATTCGATTTAATAGTTTCATCCTTTTGACAGGCGCAGATGAGAATTATGCACGATATTATGGAGAGTCTCTTTATCATTCTCTTTATCTATTAATCAGTATGACTTGTCTTATTGGTAGATAGGTCCTACATGCTCGTCTTCCTGTTCTGTCCCCCAAGCGTCGGATGTAATAATTGTAAATGTTACCGGTACCACACCCTCGACATTGCTGGTGTTCAGGTTTGCGGTGAAGTTGTAGAAATGGCCTTTTTCTAAAGTTATATCACCTGTGGTTATGGTTTTGTGAGTGTCGGATCCGCCCTTGTTGTGCTTGATTGTGAATGTGATGTCAAAACTCTGCGTGCAAGGAATCAGGACGCACATGGCCGAACTTGAACCAGAATTGCCGCCGGCAGCGATGGCATCGGTGTTTCCAAATGAAAGAACATCAGTGCCGTCACCTGTGAAATCGGAGTTCACTTCCCATTCTGGAGTAGCGCCGATAGTATATGTTCCTGTCTTTGCAGCATTTGTGATCTTGATGTCTGTCACTGTAAGTTCGACTCCGCTGTTTGACGGGAAGTCGTTCGTGAATGTAAACTGGACCTTGGAAAGCAGGTGGGCAAAGGTAAAGGAGACAGGATTGATCTGTCCATCTGTAACACCGGTAGATGGTGTTCCAGTTACATCTGTCGTAATGTCCTTGATTGGTGCGTATAATACATCCTTCTGAGAAGAAGCATCGTATTTGATCGATGACGGAAGTCCGTCAGTGGTCATGACTGCAACTTTGTGGCCCTCTGTTGTCGGGTCTGTAGCCTCTACATCGCTTATTGCAACAAAATCATAAGTACACTCAGGAATCCAGTACTGTATCGTGTTACACTTCCAGACATTGTCTTCTTTGTATACCTTATCTTGTTTGTAGATGTTTACAGTGTTGTATCCGCTGCCCTCGACAACATTGCCGGTAACATTTCCATATACATAGAATTCCCCCAGATTAGTCGTGGTATGCGAAGGATCGTCTAATGTTTTTGTAGACTTGTCCACGAAAATATTGCCGAACGATATCGCTTCACCGGCAGTATCTATAACCTCATTCTTGCTGCAGGAAACCGACGCAGCGACCATCATCATTATGTAAAGCGCCTTTTTCATAGTATTTTCTTTTTGGAGAACATAAGGGGACATTCAACCCCTTATGCCCTGTATGTCATCAGTTAAGTATGATCAGATTGTCGATTGTGCCCAGCCCTCAACAGCGCTTACTGTGAACTCAATTGGATGTAGCACACCGTCGTCCGAGGTGTTATCCTGGTTAAGGACACCCTTTATATTATAACTGCATCCTTTTTTCAGGTCAAGATCGATGTTTATCGAATGGAAATAGTTATCCACCGAAATACCAGCCTGGAAAATTTCCACATTGAATTCGATGTTGTAGTTAGCAGTTGCAGGAATAAGATAGTAGTGCTCGGTCGTTCCTGAACCTGTCTCTATTAGTCTCTCATTGCCTGCATTTCCAAAGACACGTGTGAAACCATTGTCGCTTATCTTGTTGTCCTGAACAGTCCAGTTATCTGCATCCATTCCATGTGAAACTGTAAGTGTACCACTCTTATGGGCATTTGTAATCTTTACGTCAGTCACCTTGAGGGCAATGTTGCTGCCTACTGCAAATCCGTTTGTGAATGTGAACTTCACTCTTGACAACATGTGACCAAATGAGAAGGACACATCGTCTGGCTTGCTGTTCAGATTTTCTTCAGTAGTGCGTGATGCAGCGGCATAAAGAAAATCCTGCTCTCCAGCAGCGGCTTCGTTATCAAAGGTGATTGTTCCGTCCTTAGCATCGGTAGTGGCGAATGACCAATGATGATTAGTATACGGAGCAAAGGCTGTGAAATTATATGTCGCTCCCCCGACCCAATACTGGGCAGGAGAATATGTATATGTTCCTGCGAGTGACCTGCTTATTTTCACATTATTAAAGAGCATTCCCAATCCTGAATGATTCTCTATTGAACCATAAACTCCGAAATCATTGAGGTTTTCTTGGACAAGATCGCTTGCAGCCTTGGTGGCATTTTCCACGAAGCCCCTGTCAAAACCGATCACAAGAGTTTCCGGAGCAGACAAAGTCCTTTCCTTGCTGCATCCAGCAAGGAAAGTAACTATGAATGCTGTTATAATGATTTTTCTCATGTATTGTTAATTACATGGTTTGATCAAGATTTGTCTCGTCCCAACCATTGACTGAAGTTACGTTGAATTCAATTGGTTCACCAGGTGTAATTGTAGCCTTGAAGTCATATGCGTGACCTGGCTCAAGGTTGATGCTGACTTTCGGATTCATATTGAATGTCTTGACAGTTGTTCCATTAATCACAATGTCATAAGAGAAAGTGATGTTAAGTTGCTTAGTGTCATCATCAACTACAGAATCATAATCTGCAGGAATAAGCAGGAGTTCCTTGTAGGACTCAACAGTTGTGTTATATGCAAATGTATCTTCGCCATTAAATTCAGTGGTTGCTGCATTACCGAAGTTCAAATCAAGATCTGTTTCTTGGTCTGACCAAACTGTTGTAGTACCGGTAAGAACTGCTTCGCCAGACGTATATGCATTTGTAATGTGAATATTCCTTACTCGAAGTACAGTGTTAGGAGCATTGTATCCATTCTCGAAAGAGAATCTAACCTTTGAAAGAATATGACGGAATGTGAATCCTACAGTCTCGTTACCAGATGCTTTACCTGTAATTGTGGTCGGCTGAGCATAAAGAACATCGTGCTCACCGTCGTTGGTAAAGGAAATAGTTGTACCACTTATATTGTTTGATTTATATGTCCAATTTCCATTAGTTTTAGGCGCAATGGCAGCAAAATTATACAAAGCACCCTCAATCCAATACTGAGTTCCATCATATTTCCAGGCAGTATGGGTGAGTTCTGCATTTGTAATACTCTTATTTACAGTCTCATTTGCGAAAAGAACAGCCGCTTCCGAAGATTCAGTGTCTCGTACAAAGCCATAAACAGCAAAGTCAGAGAATAGTTTAGTATTTGAGTAACTAGGATCGCTAACGCTCTTTGTTGCATTGTCAACAAATACGTTGTCGAATGTGATTGCATTGTCTGAAGTCATCTCAACGACATCAGCCTTGTTACATGCCACTGCTGCGAGGGCCATAACTGCGATAAGTACTTTTTTCATATTATTAGGTTTTTATATGTTATTGGCAACCCCAAGCCCGGTCAAGGGCTTGAGGTCGAAATATTGATTACAATGACTCTGAACCAGAAGCGTATGTAAGTCCAGTTACAGTACATGCTGGGTTTACAGAATCCTTAAATGCGCTGAATCCTGTATTACCCTGAATGTTTACATGAATATTATCGTATGGGAAAGTAGTAGAACTGAACATTGTACCCATAGTCTCATATCCGCTTGTGTTCTCATTACCGGTGAATGTCACTTTGTCTGCTCCCGAGTTGCCATTACCCCATGTAAACACAGCAGCAAGAGTACCTGCTGTAGTATGAGTATTGAATTCTGAGTTAGTGATTGTAAACAATGTTCTTGTGCGGATAGCATAGAAGTCACCGACAAACTTACAGTTGTTTACAGTAAGTTCCTTACCAGGGACATGGCTACCGTAGTTGATACCGCTAACACTTTTTGCCAAACTAGTTTCGAACTCACAGCCCTCAAATGAGGTTGCTGCTGCATAAATTGTGACGATCGCTGGATATTGGTAGTTTGCACCAGTAAATGCATAAGTTTCCTTTGATGCGTCTGTTACAGTAAACTTGATATTCTCGAATGCACAATCAACATTAGCATTTACTCGGCCAGCAATCACTGCCTTGTCTTCAGGATAAACAGACTTGATTGTAACAGGAGCAGAAGGCTTGAATGTTCCCTCATAAATACCTGGCATAAGCATCACAGTTGGTGCCTTTGCAGCAAGAGCAGTTGTGAGGCCAGCAGCATCAGCAACTACAGTTACACCTACGCTGGCTGGGAATACCTTGTAGTATGCAGGTACGTTGTATGTAAACTCAACGGCAGGAGCGACGTATTCCTTATCATCGGATTTCTGTGTGAAGATAACCTCATAATCGCCTTCTGTAGCAGGAGTCAATACAGATGCCTCGTTAATGTTAAGAACATATCCTGCAACTGTAACGTTACGAACGATAACAGGCTGCTTAGACGAGATCTCAGTGTCAAGGATAACAGTATTGGCTGCACAACCGTTAGCACGAACGCCGTAATACTTAGTGCTGATGTTAGAGTTCTTGATAGTATTATTACGATTAGTACCTAATGAGATACCATTCTTGCTGTTGGTGATAGTAACGTTGTCAAACTGTGCAACTGCACTTGGCTGGCTAGATGTCAACTGTACCATTGAGTGCATATAATCAGCAGTACTGCCTTCTACAACAAGATTACCATCAAGCGACCAGAAACTAGCACCTGCAATAGCCAATTCACCTTCATCGTCCAATACACCAGGGGCTGTGAACGTACAGTTCTTTATAGTCACATTGTCTGGATAACGGTAAGAGTTATGGCCGTCTGCGGCGTTTTCACGGCAATAAATGAATGCATTTTCGAAGAGTTTAGATGCCTCGCTTGTTTCGAAGTTAATATTCTCGAAGACTGTTGTTGCATCCGCGTAAGTTGACTTACCATTAATGCGGAGGGTTCCTGTGAATGTTTTGCCCTGACCATTGATTCTGGTTATGCGATTTGCATTCTCTGGAACGAGTACTACACCCTCTATGTCACTACCAAACAGAATATTGATGTTCTCAGTGTTTGCATCAAGAATAGCCTGAAGTTCAGCAGCACTATTAACAACATATGTGTTTGCAATAGTTCCTGCATCAATATCCTCCTCAATCCACTCGTCAACTTCAACCTCGAACTCGATAGGGAAGAGAGGGTTATCATCTACGTTGTCCTGATTGATAGTGGCCTTGAAGTTATATGAGTGTCCTGAAACGAACTCATATCCACTGATCTTCACGGTCTTGTGTGCTGAAGAAGCAAGAACCTCGCCCATATAAAGTTCTACATCGAACTCAACTTCATACTCCATATCGGCTCCTGCAGGAATAGTGAGACGTGAGTTGTCTGAAGATGCCGGCTGTCCAGCAGCAACTCTAGCGCCTTCTGCAACATCTCCCATCTCGAGTGTTGTTGTATTTGCATGGCCAGTCCAGTTGAATTTCTGAGAGAAATCAGCAGTGAGATCAACCTTACCCTGCTGAGGCACATCCATTGTGATGTTCTTTACAACGATAGTGTTGAATTCATTTACAAAACCGTTGGTGAAAGTGAACTGAACCTTCGAAAGGAGATGTTCGAACTGGAACTTAACCTTTGCTGGTGCATCCTGAAGAGCCTCCATGTCAGGAGTCTGAATGCTGTTGTTCTCAGAGTAAAGAACATCGTTGGTACCATCAACGTTAGTGAATGTCATCGTACCGAGACCTTCTACTGACATTCCTGTCTTGTCTGCTGATGCCCAGTCAATAACGATCTGGTCGTTGCTACGGTCACCTGAGATAGCCGAGAAGTAGTACTGGTGATTTGGGGTCCAGTACTGAGTGTTGGTGTAAGTCCAGTTTGCGCCAGACTTTGAGACAGTCTCGTCCTTGAGAACGATACCGGTCTCATTGTCGATAACACCCCATACAGAGAACTCTGAGATGTTCGCTGTTGTAGTGCTAGGATCGGCCTTAGTCGCATTCTCAACGAACGCTCCTGAGAACTCGATCTTTGCAGGCTCCAATGTTTCCAGAGTCTGCTCCTTCACGCAGGATGCCAATGCGGCTACTGCGAGCATTGAAAAAATAATTTTTTTCATAATACTTAGGATTAGTTAATAATTATTGTTGTTATTTGTTGTTTTGAATTTTCTAGAGAAGATCTTTTGCTGGGACTTCTTCCCATGGATTGACCTCTACGTCGAATACGATCGGGCGGAGAGGACCGTCTGGGTGGATGTTCTCAGGACCGATGGTGGTCTTGAAGTTGTAACTCTTTCCGATCTTGAATGCCTGCTTTGTGAGTTCTACTGTCCTGCTGACCTGATATGCAGGAGTTTCATATGTACCGAGGTAGAGAGCGACGTCAAATGTGATGGTATAAAGACGTGTGTCGTCGTCAGGAATAGTGAAACGTACGTTAGCGCACTCCTCGCTCTTTGTAGCGTCCAACTTGTTTCCACCGTTTACGTCTCCGAATGAGAGTACCAGTCCCTCTTCAGTTACTCTCCACTTGTTGGTAGACCACCAGTCTTCCTGAGCAAGGTTGAGTTCTCCGGACTTCGGCACTGTCATCTTGATGTTCTTTACTGTAATCTTTGCATTGTCAGTAGCAAAACCATTGGTGAATGTGAACTTTATCTTAGAAAGGAGGTGTTTGAACTGAAGTTCTACCTTACCTGGGTCGTTGTTGACCACATCTGCATCTGTAGTCACAGACTTTGAAGCGTAGATAAGGTCCACAGAACCGTCATTGTTGACGAAATCTACAGTTCCCAGACCGTACTCATTTGCTGTCGCAGTCTTGACTGTAATTCCCTTGTCGTCACCTGTCGGAGCGATTGCGCCGAAGTAATAAGTGCTGGATGGAAGCCAGTACTGAAGGTTTTCATATTTCCAGCCATCGTTTTCCTTAGTTACAGGCTCCTTGTCGAGAATCATGGCCGACTGATTATTGACGTATGCCCATGCATAGAAGGCATCAATCGACTCGGTGGTAATCTGAGTCTCAGCAGCCGCACGGGTCTTGACCTCTACAAATGAATCGCCAAAGGTGATGGCGGTATCTGGCTGAGGCCCAACAGTCTGCACTTTATTGCAGGATACGAGTCCTGCAACAGCAAGTGCTGTCAATAAATACTTTTTCATAAAGGTTGTTTTATAATTTTATTTTTCTGCTTTACATAGGAAGTTCGATATCTTCGTACTCACCCCAATCGTTGACCTCCACATCGAAGGCTCCTGATCCTGAGGTTCCGACAGATTCGTCAATCTTGATTCCTTTTACTACGATGACGCCTCCATGAGGTTGTGCAAGTACCTGATCGGTCACGTCGAAATCGAACGAAATCATCTTTCCATTTCGCATGAGAATCTCCAGATTCAGTGCATGCTTTCTGTTCTCTGTTCGTGTCGGGTAATTGACATTAGGGAAATCCGGTATTCCAAAAGTCGTCACAAGGGCACGTGCTCCATAGTCAGTCATCTCGCAGTCGTAGATGAGGGTGGCAGATTCCTTTGATGTTTCTCCGGTGTCCATCGTTACCGATTGTGCCATACCGGAAAGCGCTCCTCTAGCCATTGCAGCGAATTTAAGACCGGATTCAAATTCATATCTCACTTTATATGTAAAGACAAGCGGCTGAAGGGTAATCTGGATCGGAGTCGGTTCTTCCACCTTATCCGGAGTGTGTCCTTCGATAAAGTTGGCATAGAGCATGTCCGGAGGAGTCATGGTTTCCTCTCCTTCGATGGCATATTCGCTACCAAGATATGTGGATCTTGTCTTTGTACGGGTGGTGGCTCGGGTTGTAGCGAAGTTTCCGTCCATTTCGCGGGAGAACAGGATGTACTCTGTGTCGTTGTTATAGAACAGGATGTTGTTTGCGCCTTCGTAAAGATTTACCACGCCACCATCTGCACTGAGGTTATGGATGTTGTATCCGTCTACAATGTTATAATTGACGACGCGGAGTCCTCCCGGCTTTGTAGGGCGAAGGTCATCATAGTTCAGATAATGCTCAGGCCAATTATTCTTCCAATCTGTTCCTCCATAGCACTCCTCCCAGTCATAACGGTAGTCTGCTATGATGTTTATATGGTAACGATGTGCGTGTTCGCGATGCATGTAGCATAATTCCTTATGCGTACACGAAGTAAGGAAGGCCGCTAGAGACGCCAGTATCATCAGACATTTTCTCATCTTCTACCTCCTTTCTTTTCATTTATATTGCCATGGCCCAAAAGCCATACAAGAGAAATCTCGGCCTTGGTCGGACCTATCAGGTGGCGGTACTTGGTCGCCTGCCATACGTAGTGTCCGTCAATAGGAAGATATTCCTTATATTCACCTCCAAGGTATCCGAATCCGAGAGTGAAATCGATATTAAGGCGTCTGCCTATAGGGAGTGAGTAACCATACTCGATACCTCCTGCATAACTCCATCGGTCTCCAAGGTATCCACGTCCTCCTGTCTGGAAGTCATAAGTCACGATCTGGCCGTAGAGGCCGACATGGTGTCCGGTAAGAGGCTTTTCTTTAGCGGCTTTTCCAAACCAGTATCTCACAGCGAGGTCTCCTCCATAAGTTCGCCAATACCAGGCGATTCTGTCGCTCTTCCACCAAGCATACATCCAGTTTCCTGCTATCGAGAAGTTTTTGCCAAGATAGAACTCAAGACCTATGTTAGGCACGACAGCCAGATCATAGAGCATGTTGCTCTTTGCTGCCATATAGAAATTGCGGCGTTCCTTTTCTATTGGCTGGACAGGCTCCACCACAGGCATCTCTTTTTCTTCGGCAGGCTCTGCAGGTTCAACTTCAGGAACCTCCACTTTAGGCTCTTCCTTAGGTTCTTCTTTAGGTTCGATCGTCATGACGAAGGTAACTGTGGCGGTACGCATGTAGTTGAGAATCCTGTCACGGACTTCTGCATATGCCAGACGCTGCGCTCTCAAGGCTACGGTCTTGTCCTGAATACCGGGGTCTTCAAGAATCCTGATCAGCACATCCTTGTGAACAATAGACGCATCGTCGCGAAGGGTCTTAAGAAGACCACTCCAGTCATTCGTCCTGCTTCCCATCATGATATTGTCCGGGTCGATTTCAGGAAATTGTACGGACAGGAGATTTCTTGCGCTCTCTGCTCGTTCTCCTGCAAGACGATTGTTCAGCGCCGTCGGACCTTCCGGAGACGATAATGCATATATGTAAAGAGAGTCGAGTCTGACACCTTCCTCACCAAGTATGGCATGCATGTCATCTCGCATGGTCTGGAGGATACGGGCATTGTCCATGTAAGTCGAATCGAAATCAGACTTGTTTACGCGATAATACAAAGTGTAACTCTTTTCTACGCGTTCCTGGGCAAATGACATCATCGTACAGAACAAGGCGGCAAGAAACACGAAAAATCTCAAGCCCGCAGCATGTTTATTTGAATTATTTACCATTTGCCTCTAGTGATTTTTAAACGTTCGTTAAAACCCGTGGCGCAAATTTATGCTAATTGAAGGAAAAATACAAATCTAATTTCAGTTTATATCCAATAAATTAAGAGATTATTACCCCCCCCCATTCAAGGAGGGGGTAAAGCAGCATAATCTATGGAAAATTATTTATTTGACGGAATTTGTTGTACGTGTCCCGGGAGACGCCATATTTTCTGCATATCTTGATGATGCAGACGCCGTTGCGCCTCATTTCAAGGATATCATTGCGATTTTGGTTCAGGATGTCCAGTTTGGGTGTATATCCCTTGCGCCGACCGAGGACTGCGCCGTTGGATTTTCTGAGGGCAAGGGCTTCTTTTGTCCTGAGAGATATCAGATTGCGCTCGATTTCTGCGACGAGTCCGAACGCAAAGCACAGGATCTTGCTGTTGATGCTGTCGTCGAAACGGTAGCGTTCTTTGGTGGTGTATAGATTTATACCTTTGTTCATACATTTTCCCATTATTCCCATTATGTCGGTCAGCGTCCTGCTCAGACGTGACACTTCGGACACGATAAGTGTGTCTCCTTTTTTCATTTTCGAGATTGTCCGGCCCAGTTTTCTACCCGATGACTTCTTCTTTCCACTTACCACTTCCGATATCCACAGGTCTATCGTCAGACCGTTCTCATCCGCATACCGCTGAATTTCATCTTTCTGATTTTCAAGATGTTGTTTTTTTGTACTTACTCGTAAATAACCTACTACCATGATTGTTTGTTTAAAGTGTATTGAAATAAATTTATTTAGAGGTCCTCCGAAGAGGGCTGACCCGACAAGGAGGAGATGTCGGGTTTAGACTAACAACTATACTTTCAAAAAATAAATGAAAAAAACAACTATGATTTTAGTGGCGCTGCTAATAGTTAGTGGTGCTGCGTTTGCGCAACAGCAGAGCAAGAGCGACGAATCTCTGGAGTTTCGCCCGCATTGGGGAGTGAGCTTGCAGGGCGGTGCTTCCTATACTTTGGGTGAGGCTTCGTTCGGGGACCTTATCTCGCCTGCCGCTCAACTTTCTGTTGCCTATGACTTCCACCCTGCCATGGGTGTACGCTTTGGCTTCAGCGGCTGGCAAGGCAAAGGAAGCGTCGTCGTGACAGACGAAATCTATAGATTCAACTATGTACAGTTGAATGCTGACTATGTAGTCGACCTGGCAAATCTTTTCGGAGGATTCAAGCACGACAGACTTGTTTCCCCTTATGCGTTCATCGGTGTCGGCGGTGCATATGGCTTCGACAACAAGCAGGCTGGTAAATATATTCCAGATTACGAACTGGTGCTTTCGAAGTACTGGGACCTCGCTCCTTTCTTCGCGGTGCGTGCTGGTGCGGGAGTAGATTTCAAGGTGGGAGAGAAAGTCTCTTTAGGAATCGAGGCCAACACTAATACTTATGGAGACAAGTTCAATTCAAAGGGAGCGGACAAGTTCAGCCCGGACTTTCAGTTCAATGCCTTCCTGGGTGTGAAGATCGCTTTCGGAGGCAATACCGCACCGTCAAAGGCTTATGCATCCAAGATGGAAGCGGAAAGACTTGCTGCTGAGGTCGCAAGGGCTGAGGCAGAAAGGCTCGCTGCAGAGAAGGCTGAGGCTGAGAGAGCCGCTGCAGAGAAGGCTGCCGCCGAGGCCGCTGCAAGAGCGGAGGCAGAAAGACTCGCTGCGGAAAAGGCTGCTGCCGAAAGGGCAAGACTCTGCGCAGAGCAGTCTACAGATGTATTCTTCTCCATCGGATCATATGTCATCCGTAAGTCTGAGGAGGCAAAGATTCTCAAACTCATCGACTTCCTTAATTCTCACCCTGACTATAGCGTGTCACTCGTCGGTTATGCGGACAAGAAGACAGGTACTGCCGAGAGAAACATGTACATGTCAAAGGCACGTGTCAATGCCGTGAAGGAGATGATGATGGCGCTCGGAGTCCCTGAGGATAGAATCGAGACTGCATATCTCGGAGATACCGTTCAACCGTTTGCCGAGAATGATAAGAACCGTGTGATTATCTGCACTGTGAAATAATTGATACAAATACATTAATCCCTAATTTTTATTATGAAATCCATTATCACTAAATTTAGCACACTCCTCGTTGCAGGAGCAGTCGCTTTGGTTGGATGTACTGATTTCTCTGCTGACCTTCAGTATATTGACGAGAAGGTAGACAAGCTTGCAGCACACACTGAGAAGCAGATCAAGGAGCTTTCTGCTTCAATCGCTGAGACTTATGTTACAAAGGCTGAACTCGCAGGCGTTGAGGGCCAACTTAAGGACCTCAAGGCATCAGTAGAGGCACTTCAGGCTCTTCTCGACGAGAAGGCAACTAAGGCTGAGGTTCTCGAGGCAATCGCAAACGTAGAGGCTAAGATCGCAGCTATTAAGGGTTGCGAGTGTGAGCCATCAGAGCCATGCCAGTGTGAGCCTACTGACCTCACTGCAGTAAACGAGAAGCTCGCTGAGCTTGAGGCTGCTCTTGCAGCTATCAAGGGTTGCGAGTGCGAGCCATCAGAGCCATGCACATGCGAGCCTGTTGACCTTACTGCTATCGATGAGGCTATCCAGGCTATCCAGGCACAGATCGACGCTACAGAGAAGGCACTCGAGGAGATCGAGGCTGAACTCGAGAAGATCGACCCTGCTTTCGCTCAGGTAAATGCCGCTATCGCTGACGCAATGGCATCAGCAGAGGCTGCTATGGAGGCTGCAGAGGCTGCTATGGAGGCTGCTGATGCTGCTAAGGGCGATGTGACAGCTGAGGACATCGCTGAGGCTGTAGAGGATGCAAAGGCTGAGGTTGAGGCTGCTTTCGCACAGCTCGAGACAAAGCTCGACGAGGAGATCGAGGCTGTTAAGGATGCTCTCGGCGATGCAATCGTAGACTTCGCTGACGACTACAAGGCACTTAACGACAAGCTCGCTGAGCTTGAGGCTGCTCTCGAGGAACTTGCAGGCCAGGTTGAGAACCTTGCTAAGGAGCTCAGAGGCATCGTAATGGTACCGCAGATCATCAAGAACGGTACACCTGCAATCGAGTTCAAGTCATTCGTATTCGTTCCTATGACTGACAGCGACGAGTATGTATCTGCTGAGGGTTCTGAGGGTGTTGTTGTAGGTGACCCAACTACAGTTGCTTACTTCCACTTCAACCCATCTAACTTCGACGTTAAGTCTGCTACTTACTCTATCATCTCTACAACTGTTGAGACAAGAGCCGCTGCTGAGCCGGTTGCTACTGTAGGTAAGGTTGTAAAGGAGGGTGACAAGGTTAAGGCTGAGCTTCTCCGTGGCAAGGGTGCTGACAACATGTTCGCATTCGCTGCAACTCTCGAGAACGGCGCTGTAATCACTTCTGACTACGCTCTCGTACTCGACGCACGCACAAACGCTGACAACCTCGTTATCGTTGACAACAACGACGTTCCACTTTACGCTACATATGTAGAGGCTGTTGAGAACGATCCTAAGATGAACCTCGACAACATCAAGGACCGCAACTACAACTTCGCAGAGTATGTGAAGGCTATTGATCCTACATTTGCAGCATTCGGTGTTGAGTACAAGTACTCACTCGTTTATACTGACGGTGATGACAAGGAGGTATCTGTTGCTGAGGACGGTATTGCAAACTTCCTCCACGCTGACGGTATCCAGATCGTTAAGGTTGAGGCTATGCACGGTGAGAACGTAGTACGTCGTGCTTACGTTAAGGTTTACGTTAACTACACTGAGCCAGAGCTTGAGGGTGTATACTTCACAGCTGACGCATTCGCTTCAGTACAGGCTGAGCGTCTCGCATTCGAGGTTAAGGATATCTACGTATGGGCTAAGGCACTCAAGGATGAGCCTAACACAATCGAGATCCTCAAGGAGGTTAAGGACATCATGGTAGGTATGGCTGAGATCCTCAAGGGTGAGGAGTCAGAGCTCCAGAAGCTCTATCTCGTTGCTGCTGAGTCAGAGAAGGCTGTAAAGCTCCTCAACGGTGTACCAGGCTTCGTTAAGAAGTACCAGACATTCACAGGCGAGGGTCATGCAAAGGTAAGAGTAGAGTACATCCCACAGATCACTACAATCGCTGAGCTTAAGGCTGTTGTAGAGATGCTCGAGGAGCAGTATGCTGCTGACCTTATGGATAACTTCACAAAGGCGCTCGTTAGCTTCCTCCCAGAGTCACTCACAAACAACTTCCTCGTTTCTTGGGTTCTTGACGAGCTCGCTAAGTTCCAGTTCTCTGACATTCTTGAGAACGATACAGTTGTGAACCTCCTCACTTACGTTGAGTCATACATCGACTTCCCAGCAATCAACTCTTACCTCAACAGCGTACTCGAGAAGTACCTCGGTCAGAGCGTGATCGGTGAGACTGCAGCTAAGCTTACAGTTGAAGCACAGGCTCGCGCAATTGCAGAGCAGCAGCTCAAGGCTTCTGTAGAAGCTACAAACGCTAATCTCCTGGACAACTTCGATAACGGAATCTGGGGTAATATCTACAACTTCATCAACATTGACCTCAACATCGAGGAGAACGAGATCGTAGCTAAGATCCTTGATCACTTCCAGATTAAAGAGACTGTTATTGCTTTCGAGGAGATGGCAATGTCAGTTATCGATTACGGTGAGGAACTCGTGAAGTACTCATACGAATCAGACAACATCAAGTACACAGTTGATGTTGAAAGATACACTGTAGAGTACTAATATTTTCTATGAATTTCGATAGGGACCGGTGGCCTGAAGTCACCGGCCCCTTTGAAATGAAAAGACTTGAATTGAAAATTGTATTGTGTTAAAACAAGAGAACGTTAATGAAGATGTCGCTGAAAATAAAATTCATTTTAGTTGCAATCCTGATGATTGCAGCCAGGACATCCATGAACGCTCAACGTATTGCAGTGACAACTAATGTTGTCGAGGATGCCATACTCACGCCAAACGTCGGTGTGGACATTGTCCTCTCGGACAGACAGTCGATCACATTTGACACAAGCTTTGCACCTTATCAGCTCTCCAGGGGCTTTTCAAACAAGTGCATGACATTCAGAGCTGGATATAAGTATTGGCTCAACCAGGCATTCTATGCCCATTATATTGGTGTGGATGTAGTCGCGTCTTCCAACGATTTCCGTTTAGGAAGCTGGAATCAGAAAGGCGATTACCTCGGCATAGGAGTAGGATACGGTTACTCCCTCATCCTCTCCAAGCGACTTAATCTTGTTCCCCACATAGGAGTAGGAGTCGCATATGGCAACAGCTATGAAGGCCATGACCATATGAATGGAACGCAAGGCGTCCAGGCCGTTGCAACCCCTCGCTTCATGCCTATATTGACAAGATTCGGTGTCACAATCCAATACGTACTTAACTAAACTATGACTTTGCGTTTTAATAAATCATCAGTTCTTTTACTCTCTGTCATCCTCCTTTTCCTTGGCTCTGTCTTCAACTTTGCCAATGCTCAGGACGTGATACGTGTACAGGGTAAGATCACTGACATCACAACCGGCGAACCGATAGCGGCAGTAAACGTTATCGAAGACGGTTACGTCGTGTCGTATTCCGACATCGACGGTAACTATTTCTGTACGGTTTCCCGCAACGCAGAGCTCATCTTCTATTCCGGACAGTACGAAGAAGTAAAGGTAAAGGTCGACAACCGTCAGATCATCAACATCCAGATGCAGATGCTCACCATCGAGTTGAGCGAGGCAGTCGTCACAGCAAGTTTCGGTAACACCACTGTATACGTAGAACCTTCAGACCTGCAGATCGTCGGAGACCACTTCATCCTCAAGACCAATGTCCGCATTCCGGCCAAGAGATTCGACCCTAACAGCCGCTTCATCTTCCAGCCTGCGCTCTATAACGCAACTCTCAAGGACACAACATTCTTCCGTCCAGTCGTGATTGATGGCGAGAACTACCACATCAACCAGCAGCGTTATTTCTCATTCGACGGATCGCAGGACAGACTTGCTGACTATGTTGTCACAAACGAACTCAGCAAGACAGATCACATCTATTCTTACAAAGACTCATTGTATGTAGCGCCGACAGATCTCGACCACGACTACAGGGCGGACTGCTTCCTCGGCATCAATGGGCTTTTCCCTAAGGAGACAAAGGTGCTCGGCTCAAAGCCAGACTACACCGACACCCTTGTCATAGCGAAAGGTACAGTGAATCCTCTTCGATTCATTGAATACAACATCGAGCCTCAGGCTCTCACAGACACCACCCTCATCCCTAAGCCGGAGATGAAACTCCTGATGGATGCCGGTGTGTCCAAGATCAACTTCGTTCTCGGTAAGGCCAAGGTCGACCCTAACGACCCAGAGTCAGTCCAAAACATCAACAACATCAAGCAGAAGATCCAGGCCATCCTCAATAACGAGTTCGCGACGCTCAAGTCCATCGAGATTGTTGGATACGCATCGCCTGAGGGTTCTTACAAGCAGAACCTCGCTCTCGCGAAGCAGCGTACCGACCTCATCCTCAAGGAACTTGCATCCAGCCTCGACCCATCCGTAGCAAAGTATGTCGACCTGACATCGAACTCAGTGGTAGAACCGTGGAGCAAGGTGGCAGACCTTCTCAGAGAGACCGAACCGGAACTTGCAGACTACATCGACGACCTCGTCTACAAGTATGCCGACACCCACGACAAGATCATACCTTACATGAGGAAGCACGCCAAGTACCGCAGCGTCCTCCTCAAGGAGACTCTCCCTTCTCTCCGTAAGGTGGAATATACATTGAACTATAGCGAGTTCCGTAAGCTCAAGGACTTCGAGATCTGGGACCGCTACCGTGCCAAGACAGAAGAGATCTCAAGATACGAGTTCTGGCGACTGATCGACACTGCGCCGGATTCGCTGACCCGCTACTCTCTGATCAACGAGAGCTTGGAGAAGTATCCTAACTTCACCTATGTGGCCAACGACCTCGCCGTCCAGCTCATCCAGCAGGACTCAGTCAACCTCGAGATCCTCAAGCCGTCACTCGGCAGGAAGGCCCCTGACGCAGTGATATACAACCAGGCCCTCATGGCTCTCGGAGCAAGAGAGGTGGCTATGGCCGACTCGCTCGCCAGACTCCTCCCGACCGACGACGCCTCGGCATATCTGAAGTCGATCACAGCCGCACTTGCCGGTGACTTCGAAGGAGCCTACCCGCAGATCGCATCACGAGGCGGACTCAACGAGGTGCTTCTCCTCCTGTGTATGGAGAGAAACGCCACTGCGCTGAGCAAATGCAACGACATGATGACGCATTCGGAGTATAGTCAGAACGCCAAGTTCTGGTACATCCACGCCGTCTGCGCCAACCGTAACGAAGACATCTTCACGGCCATGATCAGCCTTGAGACTGCTCTGGCCCTCGATCCGGAACTCGAAGAGACGGCCCGACTGGACAGCGACGTGATGGACGTCATAGAACTTATCAGACCGACCGAAGAGTCACAAGACTATTAGCATATAAAAGACATCAACATAACCATGACCATTAACAAGACAACAAGACTTCTCATAGTTGCGATAGCATTCCTTGCTAGCGCTGTCTTGGGCTATGGTCAGAAGACAGGCTCGCCGAACGCAGAGGAGAACATGCTCCGCTACCGTTACGTCGACAGGACCAGCCGTAAGGTCGTATTCTCCGAGCCACGCTCATTCACCGAGCGCATGTATCTGTTCGCAGGTACCGGTATCGAAGGACTCTACAACGTCGGCAACCACCCTGACAGCCCTGGCTACGCCATCGGCAGCCGCATCGGTATGGGATGGTGGGCTACGCCTATCCACGGTATCGAGGCCTCGCTCGACTACGGCATGATGCCATACGGCTACTGGGGCGAGAACTTCCTCGGCCAGCCGGTCATCGACAACACCATCATCAAGAACATAGGCCTCGAAGTGGACTATGTCTTCAACATCACCAACTACTCCAACCGCAGCGACCGCTTCAACGCCTTCGACTTCATCTACAAGGCCGGTGTCAACCTCGCGGCAGGAGACAAGTTCAACTACGGCATCAACACCTCGTTCAGAGGAGTATATAATATAGGTGCAAAGGCAGGACTCTATGTGGAGCCTAAGGTGACGCTCCAGAACATGAGGTACGTCAGACCTTCGATCTCTGCAGGATTCGTGTTCCGCATCGACCCTACCGACCCAGGCTACGACAAGCCTGTCGACACAGACAAGAAACAGCTTCTCTTCGCCCTCAAGAGCAACGCCCTCTTCTGGGTTGCGGGAGCCCCTAACTTCGGCATAGAGTATCCGATCAACGACCGCTGGTCAGTATGCGGTGACTACGTCGCTCCGTGGAGCAGCAGCTTCGCGACCGGTCTCTACTACCAGCTCATGATGATCAACGCCGAAGGCCGCTACTGGTTCGGCAACAGAGACGGAAAGCCACAGATGACAGGATGGTTCGCAGGAGCCAACATCGGAGGCGGCTACTACGACTTCATGCTCAACAACACCAGGAAGGGACTCCAGGGAGAATTCTACATATTGGCCGGCCTCAGCGCAGGCTATTCACACTCGATCAGCAGCAACGACAGGGTGCGTCTCGAATACGCCCTCGGTCTCGGCTACATGCAGACCCGCTACAGGAAGTACACATGGGACGACTTCGACTATGTGCTCGAAGCCCCACGCTCCCAGGTATGGAAGACCTCGATCTTCGGACCGACCCAGGCCAAGGTCTCAGTGGTATGGCTGCTGTTCATAAACAAAAAAGGAGGTGAGAGATGAGTAGGATAAAGACTCTGACGAAGACTCTCGGCCTCGCACTGACTCTCGGCCTCATCGCCCTTGCAGGTTGCCAGCGTAAGGATCTCCTCGAACCTCACGACCACTTCAACCTCATCATCAAGGCAAACATCGACTCCCTCGGCCTCAGCCAGCTCCTCTCCAGCAAGAGCGACGGCTACACCAAGCCAGGCGAGCCTAAGACGACGAAATATATCCTTTACGAGAAGAACACCCAGAGAGTGGCATATCGTGGTAGCTTCAGCGGACTCCAGGGCGGAATGTATGTGCAGGAAGGTCTCTATGACATCCTCCTTTATACATCCGACTTCAATGAGTACGATGCAAACTTCTTCAGGTCAATGGATAATAAGGAAACTGCCGAGACTTACACCCGTCAGACAC